>WJJB01000309.1 GCA_014729935.1 Candidatus Bathyarchaeota archaeon
CGTATATACTTGTCTTGGATGAACCTGAACCGTTGCTGCCCGCCAAGATCCCATATAATTAAGCCAATTTGCTTGCCGTGCCGGTTCACCACCGTGGAATGAAATTGGCATCCAACTGTGAGTTTCGTGTCTGAAATGAATTTGTCATGTATGTATCTATGCAGGAACGTGGTTTTACCAACACCCCCCATGCCCCCAACTATTAACTTCCACGTGTAATCGTTCGTCGACACCATCTGTTTCACCATTGCATGCCGTGCGAGTCATCGCCGTTTCCATTCCCCGGGAACGCGTTTTCCATCCCTTGAATTACGCGGTAACTAGTCGTTTCATGCGGATCCAAGGAATTCTCACCAGCATGGAACCATATATCTCTCCCGTATTAAAGAATTTCCATGATAGTTCGTGTCCAATTTCCATTACAAGGAAATTAGTTTAAATGTGGGACCTCCTGCTCTTGGTTATTTCACCATGAAATTGACCTGCAGGTGAAGTTCAACGGTATCACCGGTCACGTGGGTGATCACACCATGCTCCTTGCCGATCATCTCGTGCTCTGCCTGTGTATCGTTCACCGTGGCATTTGAGATGTGATATCCCGCCGGCACGTGGATGTGATATCTGTGCTGGTGCCTTGGAACCGCCTTGGAGATGATATCCAGCACCATGTGTGCTTGATCCCAGAATGTAGAAAGGATGTCCACGGCTCCCTGTGTCACGTGCCGGTTGGTGGAAAGCAGTTGCGGATGCCATAAATTCTCCCTGATCACTATTAGTTCGACGTGACGTGGTTCGATGATCGATTCATATGCAACTTGAAATGTTCCTTTCAGGCTCTCGGTCCAGAATTCGAATACCAGGTAATCTTTTTCCAAGTCCAAGCCAAGCTGGGTAAAATCAACCATGATGCGCCGTGGTTCGGGTGTCACGGGTTCTCCCAGGATTGCATTTTCGCCCCAGTTGAACATACCTATCACGTGGTATTCACCCAAGCCATTATCCTGGTCATCTACTAGCAAGTCCCACGTCTCAGGATACTCGGTAGAGAGTAAATCAAGCGGCCGCATGCCCCGTCCATCCGGTCGATAGATAGGCAAAAGTTTGGAGATGACTTCGAACTGTTCAGGCATGAGATTTGTGAATTTCTCACCGACTTTGAACACGCCTCCTGAAAGACCTATAACCGTTGCCTGCACCAGTGATTCGTTGAAGGCGAGTGGATGCCGGAATTGCAACACATCGCAGTGGGTAAACCAAACACGGTTATGCAGGTAATAACGCCTCGCTATGACTCTTGCGTTCACCTTGATGCCTTGCTCTATTGGTATGACTTCTCCATCCCGCCCCCATCCCGGTTGCACGTCAAGACTTACCCGTTCGGCATTCACGAGACCTAAATGGAATATGCATGGTCCTCCGATTCCAACGATGAATGCATCGGGTCCCATGGCATCTCGAATCAACTTGAATCCTAGCTGCATTGCCTCGACTGCGGTCATCCGTTCGTCCTTGAATCCCTTCCCACCAAGAAGGTTGTACGTGAAATCAGTTTTTATCCATTCCAAGCCATAATGATACTTGAACTTCGAAAATAGCTCCCTTATCCATCGTTGCACGTCATGCCTGGAAATATCGAGGGGCAATACATTCTTGGATTTCATGGGGAAGGAATCCTCCCATTGCAATCCCCATTCTGGGTGTTTCTTGTAGAGATTCGAGTTCGTACCAAGTTCAAATGGTCGAATCCAGATGCCTGCTTTCATCCCGGCATCATGGATTTCGTCGAAAATCGGTTTCAAACCCCGAGGGAATCTATCTTTCCTGGGTTCCCAATCACCGAAGCACCGCGCTCCTGCAGGTGTTGCTTGTTGGTAGCCATCATCTATTTGAAAATATTCAAGACCAAATTTAGCCAATTGATCCTTTGCAATCCTGAAATTGGCAAGCACGTTTTCCTCCGTCAAGAAATGGACAAGCACGTTCATGTTCTGTCCATTCTCATCACGTGCATCAGTATCCGCCGGGTTTCCCCATGAATTCCAACCATGAGGGATGGACCGGTGCTTGGGCCATGGTATCATACCCATGTACCTGGCGATGCGCGATGCATATAATTCCAGCTTCTCGAATTCATCCTTTTCATCATCCAAGTGGAAGCAAAAAAGATTCGAGGAGCATGCATCTCCCGGGCCGAGCACCTTGCAAGGCACGATATTTTTCCTTATCTTCCAATCTCCGAAACTCTTTAGATTTGATTCATCGTCAATCATGCCCTCTTGGTCATCCTCGTTAGCAAGTATTTCCACCATTGCTGAGGGTCTTTCTATTACACCGCATGTGAAGCATCGCCCTGAATCAATGTCTTTCACCAATACAGATCCATTAGAATCTGATTCCTCCGAACCAAATACGCATCGCACGTTCAGGTCAAAAACACCCGCGAGTCCACCCTCCAAGATCCTGAATCGCCCCGGGTCGGGGCCAAAAAATAATCCAGAGCCATCTTGTTTGCTGGTAAAGATGGGGTACAGCTGTACAGCCCTCATCTCCTCGCTCGTCTCATTCACGATGGAAAGCTCAACCAAGAAGGAGGGATCATCATCATAGAAGGACAGTCGAAGGATGGTGGTTCCAAGGATGTCACCACTGATGGCATCACCACGTATCTCCAATTTTTGCCCTATCCCAAGCCGATCCTCGAATGGTACCTGAATGCACTCGTGAAGGTGATTTCCATCATCAGACATGCATTCCACATTCCCTTGAAGCGAGTATCCCCACTTCGCTTGCTTCAAGAATAAACGTGACTCTCCAGTGGCCATTTTCTCCAGCATGGTGAAATGTCCTTTCGTGATATTCACCATGGCAATGAAATATTCATTTTCGAAGTAACGGTTATCTTGAGTTGGTGTGGTCATGAAGTATTATCCCTCGAGTAGTTTCTTGTCGTGATCCATGATGCGTTCAAGTGCACCCTTGTACAAGCAGGGGAGGATGGTCGCATCATTGAATCCCTGTAGTTCAAACTCCTTCCAAGCTTTCATCTTCGCCATTGCGTCCAATTCCTTTTCACTGCGGAGTCTTGGTATTCCACCATCGCCATGGCTCCTGTCATCTTGAGCCGAATCTGAGATTGCAATTATTTTCGGATCTTTTCTCACCGATTGAACCCACGATTCGATATCGCGTCCCATGGCAGCCCAGTTTATGAAATGGCTAAATAAACCCTTGATGCTGGATTGATCCTTGAAAAGATCATCAAATGGTGGATTGAATGGGGAATCAACTGAATAATCCCATGTATCTCCGTTATCCTTTTCACTTGATTTACCCCTGGATACCCATCTCTCGATCTCCCCGTGGTTTCTCCTTGCTGCAGCCCCAGGTCGGTACCTGAATCCACCACCTGGGATTTGGTCGTAGTCCCGTCTATTTCTTGGGGAAAAGCGGGTTGAACCATCCCTTGAACGCAGGCGCCATTCACCCGCAAACAATGCTCCACACGAGGGACAAGTATCACCAACCATGGCACTTCGTCCAAGTCGGGTACCACATGCGGAGCAGTTTCGAGTCAGCATTGCTCGCTTGTTCGCCCTGAGCACGAATAACATCAAGAATATCAATACAAGGACGAAATTGATACTGATACTCACGATATCCCTTCTCACGATGGCAAGTATTACCAAGCCAACATCCACGGCGATCAGGATGAGAATTATCCACTGGTGTGGCGTGAATGAAGGTCGGTGGCGTGACATGTCCTTTTCACCTGCAAGGGTCATAATCTCGCGCCTAACAACCCAACTTTCCTTGTTCAGGAATAACCAATGAATCTACAGGTGGCGGAACGGTATCATGGAGAGGTGCATTGGGCGCGAACGCGTTGGCTTCGCCGAGATGCTCGAGATAACATTGGCCCAAGTGCATTTATACCTACCATGAAAAAAAGGGAAGGTGGAGACGTATCTTAGAGCTTCTTGTAACACAACCACCAGTCATAACAGGAATCCTTGTATTCCTCCAGCCGTTTCTTGGCAGTTTCGACATCCTTGGCTGGGGGTACGATGACTTGGTCTTGGATGAGTTCGTTTTCGGGCCAATTGGCTGGAATCGCGACCCCGTTTGCGTCTGCGGTTTGCAATGCCTTCACGCAGCGTAATATTTCATCCATGTTCCTACCTATTTCTTGCGGGTAGTACAGGATAATGCGGATGATACCTTTGTCGTCCACGATAAACACGGCACGAACGGTGCTGGATCCCTTGCTAGGATGGATCATACCGAGCTTTTTCGCCACGTTGCCGTGATCGGCGATGAAGGGGAACTTTATCTCCTCATCCAAGTTATCCTTGATCCATTCTGCCCACTTGATGTGGGAGAACACTTGATCGATAGACAAGCCAATGAGCTCGCAGTTTAATGCCTTGAATTCGCTGGCTTTCTTGGAAAACGAATAAAACTCGGTCGTGCACACGGGGGTGAAATCAGCCGGGTGGGAAAAGAGCACGAACCATTTTCCCTCGAAATCACCTGGCAGGTGCTTCACACCCCATGTCGTCGTCACTTCCATTTCCGGGAACTTATCACCTATGAGTGGGAATGTATTTTCCATTTTGCCTTCACATCATGTCAAATCTTGGTAGCTGCACGAATTTCGCGCGCTGATTTTGAATAGTTACTCACGTTTTTTAATCAATCGGTGATAGTGGAAACGGATTCAGTAAAGGAACTTTATATGCCTACAATTGGTGACTTAGACTAACCAGGGATCATAAAGTGATGGTACATAATGGTACTAGAAATTACCACCCGGGGTTCTCCACGCGATCGGGGCCTTGATCAAGGAGAACAATTAGCTGAACGCATAAAGCAAGCGAAGCATGGCGTGTTTCATTCGGATCTCTTCAAGCAAATGAAGCCTTGGTGGGCCCCAGTTTGGCTTGCCGTTGCTGGCTTGAGCATGATAGGCAAGGGCAAGACGAAAAAGCACGTGGAGAAATATCTTCCCGTTCAACATGAGAAAATGCTTGGTCTTGCCGAGGGTGCTCACCTGAAGAAACGGTTGGTCTACGGGTTGCATTACGTGGAGGTCATGTCTGGTGATCCACGGACTTCATACGAGAAACCCTTGATTCAACCGATGTGCACCATGGCATTTGCTCTCCCCCCTTCTACAACGGGAGATGATGCAATATTTGGCAGGAATTACGATTTTCCTGGAATCCTGCAACCCTACCAAGTGCTCAGGAGGGAAGAACCGGATGATGATCGCTTCAGCACCCTGTCCCTCACGCAGTTTCCACTGGTTGGTTCACATGTTGGCTTGAACGAGAAGGGACTCCTTATCGGATACAATTATGGTCGTTCTTGGAAACAAGATCCCTTGGATTACCGGAAGGAAGGGGTACCAAACATGTTGCTCCTGCAAGAAGCCCTTGAGACTTGCTCCTCGGTGCAACAAGTGGTAGACTTCGTGACTACCTTCCCCGCAAGAACCAACGGCGGGCATTTCGGCGTAGTTGATAGAGAAAATAATGCTACCGTTATAGAGTTCACCGCGACGCGCCACGCCCTCAGGCATCCTGTTGATGGGATCATGGTCCAGACGAACATGTACCAGACCCCGGAACTATCGGATGCAAATGTTCCAGATGACCTCATGTGGAAATTCAAGGATATGCGTATTCCATACACCAAGTCACCCAAGGAGCGTTTTTCCCGCGCTAGCGAGTTGATGGAAAATGGCAAGGGAGCCCTGACAATGGACGCCTTGCAGGAGGTCCTGTCAGATCACGCGGGAAGGGAAGGTGATGATTTCACCGTCTGCGTGCACGGCTTGACCGGTGAAACCCTTGCTTGCACCATCATCAATCCACGATCCGGCTTGATCCGGGTGACTGATACAAATCCTTGCCATGGTACTTTCGAGGAGTTTTCTTTTTGAACTATCACTGCCTAAATAAAGGTCGTGGCTTTCTGGCGGAAAACAGGTAAAAAAGGGAGAATGTAGATTCATGCCTTGTACTCGTCCATCATGAACCCGATGATGGTATCTTTGACCATTTTCCTGTCGGGCATGGTGGCTATCATCCCGTAAATGGCGGATTTTCCCTCGTCCTTGGGAGGGTTTTCCTTGATAGTTGCAACGCACTCTTTCAGGTCTTTCAAGAACGCGTCGACGATTCCCACGTGGTGCGGGTTCACGATGAGATGCAAGGATTGCGGTCTTTGCATGCGATCCAAGACCCAACCTTTTGTCTCCATAAGATCACCCAAGGCATACATCGGGATGGTATCGGAACCGAACGAGAAAACAGTCATCACTGGCTTTCCGATGACATGCAATCCGGGAATGCTCGAAATACCATCCATCAACCGGTTGGTTGTATCCATGGTCTTCTTGGCGATTTCAAGATACCCCTCCATCCCCAGTGATTTCATGCCAGCCCATGCTGCCGCGATAATGCTTCCTGGACGGGTGCCTCCCATGGATGGAGAAACGTAAACACCACCTGGCCAGTCCACGTAGGCGTAAAAC
>WJJB01000310.1 GCA_014729935.1 Candidatus Bathyarchaeota archaeon
GAATGGGAAGGTGAAGGCATGAGTGACGAGGAAGGCGTTCGCTCCACCCGGGACTTACTCAAGCGATACCTTTAAATTCTCTTGTTTCGAATCACGCTTGATGAAAGTAACAGGGATATCCTGCTCGCCCAGGGATGCTGCAACCGCGCGAGCTATCAGACTCACCCTGCAGCGGTTGCAAGAGAAGTTCGATGCGAACACACGTTTCCATTCATTACGCGGGAAGGAAATACGTGGTTGCATTCATTGTAACTATTGCCTCACGCAAGGAAACGGGTGCAGCATCACGGATGACATGGGCCCCATCTATGATGACTTGTCATGGTGCGAGGTGCTTGTACTTGGAACGCCAGTGTACAATGGCACGTTGAGCTCGCAGGCAAAGGCACTGATCGATAGGACCCGTGCGATGGTTGCAACTAACAAGTATGCATTTAAAGGAAAACTAGGTGTGGCGTTAGCGGTCGGGGGCGATAGGAACGGTGGCCAGGAGATCGCCCTGCATGCAATCATTGATTTTTTCATCATCAACCATATTTCCCCCATTGGTGGTGGTGCCTTCGGGGGGAACTTTGGCATCACTTTCTGGTCCAAGGATCGCGGTGCAAGTGGAATCGATGATGATGTGGAAGGATTGAGATCCTTGAGACGCGTGTTGAGGGAAGTGGATAAAAGATACAGGCAAAGACATAAACCTAAGGAACAGGATTAATATGCTTGGAGCAATTGCAGGAGATATCATAGGTTCCAGGTTCGAGTGGAACAACATCAAGACAACGGAATTCACTTTATTCACACCAGAATCCACCTTCACCGATGATAGCGTGCTCACCGTGGCGGTGGCGCAATGGGTGTTGGATGGTGGTCCCTTGGAAGTGTACATCTCGCTGCTAAAAGAGTACACCCGTCGCTATCCAGGAAGGGGATATGGTGGTTTTTTCATGACATGGGTCCATTCCGACCAGACCGGGCCATATAATAGTTGGGGAAATGGTTCTGCCATGCGTGTGAGCCCCGTGGGATTTGCTTGTAATCACTTGGATGAGGTTCTGGAAAAAGCCAAGGAGACTGCTATGGTAACTCATGATCATCCCGAGGGAATCAAGGGCGCGCAGGCTACTGCTGCTGCCATCTTCTTGGCACGCACGGGGAAAGATAAGGAGGCCATCAAGGAATACGTGTCCACTACCTTCGGCTATAATCTCGATGAACCAATCGACCAGGTACGTCCCACCTATAGATTCGATGTATCCTGCCAAGGCACGGTTCCCCCGGCGATCCGCGCATTCTTGGAATCAACCTCCGTGGAAGATGCCATCCGGCTCGCTGTATCATTGGGTGGGGATAGTGATACTGTTGCATGCATCACCGGGGGAATAGCCGAAGCATTTTTCGGGGGTTTGCCAGAGGCCCTCAAGCAGGAAACCTTGAAGCGTCTCGATCCCGGTTTGAAGAAGGTGGTGAATGAATTTTATCGAACCTACGAACCCTTCAGTTAGTTTATACGTTTTTTGATTAATCCAACATGCTTTACACTAAAAAGTCTCTTTTTTCCCCGGCAAGGATGAATTACCGGATGAAAAAGGATAAGATGAAGGTTAGCGCGAGCAATATGGCTCCAGGTGGAATCATTACCTTCGCTGTTTTGATATAGGATACCTTGAAGAATTCCAAGGTGACGGACAAGCATGGATGCACCGGTGAAATCACGTAACCCACGTACACGCTCATGTACACCACCGCAAATGGAAGAAGGGTCATGGAAGGAAGAGCTGAATCGTTCAGGAAAATAGGGATGATGATAAGAAGGGGGACATTCATCCTCCCGGTGATGAAACCAAATGCGAATCCTAGCATGCAAAGTAAGATGGTTGGGTGGAGATTGTATGAGGAAATCAACCCGTCGATCCCTGATGCATTAAAAACCTCCAAGTAGAAAAACATCATCAGGATGAAGAGAAAAAAATTCCACGGATGGGCTGCCCTGGTTACCTTCAGAAATTTCGAGAGCTTCATCTCACTCCATGCAATGGCCAAGATCAGGCTGCACGTGGTGCCTATCATGAGTGATAGGTTCTCGAATTCGATGCCAGCCAGTGGGAAAGCCAATTCCCTCAAGAGCAAGTCAATGGCTGGCGTGATGGCAAGAATTATCAAGGGCCGAATCACCATGTTCCTGGGATATGTCTCCGTGCTTTCAAGCTTCCCCTCCACCTTCTTGAGGAAAAACACGTACCCAAGGATGATGGCAATTACAAGGAACGGTATCAAGCAAGCGATGGCAAGGTACCGATTCACCTGGGCAACTTGAGTGGAAAGAATGATTGTCGAGCTCACCGGATACACGATGAATAGAACATGCCTGAACCACACGTTTGAAGCGCACCTGTATTGAGCTGGAAGGTCACTGGCAGTCTCATCGATCATCGGTGCGGAAATGAGTGCCCCTCCCGGGACGGGCAACAAGCCAACCAGTGCGGGGGAGATCATGTTGAAGCTCGCTCGTGAGATCTTGATGGATGAAACGAGCGAGGTCATGTATCCCGCCTCGTTAAGGAGCTTTCCCACAACAGGGATGATCGCGAACGAGAGGGCAAGAAAAAAATTATCAAGCGTGGTTCCGACTGCCAAGAACAACAAGCCGATAGTTCTAGGTGCAACCGTGAACACGCCTAAAACGAATGCGGCAGATGCCAAGGCACCCCATAGAGTTTTCCGGGCAACAAGTATTAACAAGATCGTGGAGATGGCAAATCCAGCCCAGGTGGCAAGACTTTCAAGGCTCATCCCGTACCTCAAACCTGTGCCCGATAAAAACCATTTCAAATGAAACGATATGGTCCTGAATATTTTTAAAGGTAGCAGCGAAGGAATGAGGGTTGAAAATGGCTGCAAATGTCAAAGGTACATTGGGACATTCACCAGCTAATCGCGGATCAAGATGCCATCGTGCCCCCGTTTCGGTTGTTGATGGCACCTTTTGGCACGACGATAGCCGAACCGGGGGCAGTTTTCCTGGAAATACATTCCATTCGAACGACTCAAGATTCGTTTAGAGGTTATCTAATGAGATTCAAGCGCTTGAAGGTTGGTACGAGCACCCAAGAACAGTTCATGATTGAAGCACGGGAGATGTTCAAGGAGGTCCAAGTGAATTGGGAAGAATACGAGGAAGCCAACCCGGACGTGGAAATGGATCAAGTGAAAGAATATGTAAGGGATGTGAAGGGATGGAATAGCATCGGGTTCCATCGCGTGCTTGGAGCGATATTTTACGATTATGGCTTGTCAATCGTTGAGATGATCTTGGGGGTGGTGATCCTTCCCCTCATGATACTCGTTGCCATGCCCTATCCATCCTCCGAAGGGTATTATAGCATCGCGGCGGGATTTTTTGCCTCCTTGTTTACCATCTTTGATTTTGGAACCGCTTATGGCTTGGAGCGATTCATCGGTGAGTATCGGATCAAGAATCCCAAGAAAATGTTGGGATTCATGAGCTTCTTCATCTGGTATCAAATGATTACTGGATTGGTACAAGTAACAGTTGTATCTACCTTTGCATTATTTATATTTCCCGGCACAGATCTTGCATATGCCGCATGGCTGTTTCTCATTCTTTCCACCACGCAATACCCTGGAATGCTTGGATATTTCAAGAGCATGCTCAGGGGATTGCAAGCGTTCCACTTCGACAACATCGTTGATTTTTTCAGGAGCAATGTTTTTGACCTCATGACCCGCATCCTCTTCATCCTCATGTTCAGATGGATTGGCCTCAACAACCCAGCGATTGGAGATCTCATGGGACTCGCCATCGGGTCTGCCATTGGCCGCTACGTGGATGAATTCATCAACATGGCACTCGCGATATGGTTGTTTAACAAGGTGATGAAAAAGCAGAACCTTGGCATTCGAGCTCGTGATTGCTTCAATTTCAGGCATATTGATTGGAAGGTGGTGAAAACCGCCATGTGGTGGGGGCTTCAGCTGAGCCTCCCTTCAATGATTGGGAGCCTGTGGGGCTTTGCCAGCCTCATGGTGACCCTGCAATACCTGCCCCAGTATGCGCACTGGAACACTGTTGCGGGTATCGTGAGTGCCGTGACCCGTATTCTCACCATTGGATCGAAGCTCTCCCTTACTCCAGCCATGGCTGAGGCATACATGAATGGCAAGGTGGAACTCGCTCAATTTTACATGGAAAACGCCTTCAAGTGGTATTTTACCATCCTATTCGGAATCCTCGGATTGCACGTTGTTTTCCTTCCAAATCTCATGACTGTCATTCTGGAGCTCCCCGGCGCAGAGAATTACGAGCTCGCCATTCCTTTCCTTGTACCAATGATCATCCAATCAATATGGGGTCCACTTGATGGCTATATGAATGGAATCATGATAGGGACCAATCATCCCACTGCCAAGACCATCATTGATATCCTAAGTCAGATCACCGGTTTCACGTGGCATTTCTTCAATTATGCAATCCTGGCATGGCAGGTGAAATTCGGGATCAATGGCATCGTGATGCTTTACTCGTTCGCGGGATTCGCACATTGGCTAGCCTTCTTCTTCATCAAATGGCTCTTCATCGAATTTTACGTATTTCACGTTAAAATGCCAAAGTGGCAATGCGTAATAGCACCGATCTTGACCACGGTTCTTGCCATTATGCCCGCTGGCTACGCTTGGTTGTACGGGGTCTATGAACCATTCCTCTTACCTGGCCTCACGAATTTAATGGGAGAATCGGTGGGACCCATTGTCGCGGCCGCCATCACGCTAGTGCTAGCTCTCGTGGTCTACCTTTTTGCCATATATCTTCCTGTATACGCGTTCCTCGGTGGTTGGGATGATTTCGGACTATTGGTGTTTCGGATGGCTTACCATCTATCTGGCCCTTCAAAACCACTCATATTCCTGATGTACAAGACGACCGAACTTGGTGCCCGCTGGTCAAAGAAAACCGTGAAATTGCATGGGCGGTTCGGTATCGAATCTAGCATCCCGTATCGCCAGAGCATCGAGCTTCTCATTGAACGCAGGATACACGACGTGAGGCAAGGATTTGCTTCAGGATTGAAGCCAGGATATGCACCTGTTGAGCCTGAAAAAGGGGAAAAGCGGGAATCTCACACCCCGAGATTTTACCTGACAGAATTTTTCAAGGAGTTCAAGAATTTCTTTACCAAGATCACCCCGTTCCAAAAGCGGGGTATCGCATTTTCTGCAAGCTTGTACCTGCTTGTATTGACTCCCATCGGTTTAATTAGTTTGGGAACCGGGTTCTTCACCCCAGAACGCGTGTGGTTCACGTGGGTCTTTTATCTTAGCGCGGTTATTGCAATTGGAATAGCAGGCATTTCCTACGCAATCCGGTACGTGAAGAAGCACGATATTAGCTATGTCTATGAGGAACATCAGGAAAAGATCCTTGAACGGGAGTAAGGAGAGTTTTTTCCTCCCATCTCACGTAAAATATCACGGTACATTGTATGGCATGGATTCGAGTTGCTGGTCATGAGGCTGGTTAAATGAATAACCAATTGATCGATGGTTTCTATGACGGCTTGGATACGTCGCAACAAGAGCGAGTTGACTCGGTGATAGATGCAATCGTGGATGCAAAGAATGCAGATCAGGGAGTGGTGGTAGCAACGGGAAGCGGCCCCAACATTCACGAGGGGGTCACAACCTTGATCGCCGAGATGATAAACAAGGGCGTTGTGGATGGCGTGCTGACGTCGTCCGCGGTGATAGCGCATGAGATGGCAGGCGCGCTCGATGAAGTGAAACGGGTGGACGCCAGCAAGATCAACATGGAGAGGAGCATCTCACTCCCGAAGGGAGATCTATTCGAGCTTTCCATCATGCCCGGGAATCTACAAAGCAAGGTTTCTGCTGAAATGGCGCTTGACATGGAATTCATCCAGCGATTGGAGGAGAGTCCCGGTGAAGTCATCATCAAGGCGGCTGGGAACATGGGCTACCCGATGGGTCTCAGGACCGAGATCCTGGCGGAGGAGATATTGGAATTGTGCGAGAATCGATTCCACCGACAAGTCCCGTTCGAGCAAGTGGTGGGATTGGGGGCGAGTCCACATACCATGATTGGAGCTGGCGTGAACCATAACGTGCCTATACTGGTCAGCATACCACAGCTCGTGGGTGGGGGTGCTGTTGGCATGTGCATTGGTGACTCCATCAGCATCCACCGTCGTGCCGGATTGAATGCCACACTGTTGGCGGGCGCGAGTCTCATCATTGAATCGGGGCTAGCCCTTGCCCAGGAAATCCATGATGGTCCCTTGGAAACATACACGGGGCATGGTATCTGGTCAGAATGGCAAGGAAGGGACGCGTATTCACTCCAAGGAAAAACTATTGCCCGGATCGATCTGGATCCCAACTTGGAATCAGCGTGGGTCCAACAGCGAGATTCTGCCATCGTTCAAGATGCCATCGACAAGGGACTACCGAAAACAAAGATAACCGGTGTTCCATTTCGGATGGAGATGTCTGGCTTTGCGAGACTTGATTCCAGCATCCCGATTATTGGTGATCTTGGCGAAATATGGCCAATCATCGCATCACGCGTGAGCGAGAAACTGGGAATTGATCTCGATTTCATGAGTTACAAGCAAGAAACTCGAGAGGGCAAGGAAATGCGACGTTGGATTGTTGATCAAGTCCACCCGGTAAACAAGGATACGCTACTTGAGAGGTTGATCGCGCTTGAATGAGAGGCAAGATAAGAACATTGCGTGCATCGTGCCAGCAAGATATGGGTC
>WJJB01000311.1 GCA_014729935.1 Candidatus Bathyarchaeota archaeon
GGGATGGTACTCTTGAAAAATGAGGGAAATATTCTCCCCCTCGATATCGATCGCATCAAGAAGATCGCCATCGTTGGCAAGCATGCAGGCTTGAAATTTGGCAGGAGCAAGCTGGGAGGTGGGAGCTCTGCTGTATTGCCTCCATACGAGATTACCATCAGGGAAGGCTTGAAGGCACGATGCCGGGGAAAGATCGAGATTGTTGATGATCCTGCCAGCGCGGATGTCGCGATTGCCTGCGTTGGTTTGGAACATACCCATGATTTCAAAGGCGGTGATCACGAGGGAAGTGATAGGTTGCGTTATGGTCTCGGATTCAAGCAAAATCGCCTGGTTCAGCAATGTGTCGATCAAAATCCCAATACAATCGTGGTCTGCGTGAACGGCCAGCCCTTCTCGGTGGAAAAGTTTCAAGCACGTGTCCCTGCCATCTTGGAAGCATGGTATGGTGGCATGGAAATCGGCTCATCCGTGGCTGCTATATTGCTCGGGGATGTCAATCCATCAGGAAAGTTACCTGTTTCGTGGCCACGTGAAAAACGGGATATTCCGACAGCCCTGTCTTTCCTCAAGACGGTTTTCGGTCCGAAGCAGGTGAGTTACGATGAGGGAGTCTTTATCGGGTACAGGTATTTCGATACAAAGGGGGAGAAAGATGGTAGACAAGTGAGGTTCTGCTTCGGCCACGGGCTATCATACACGAATTTCTCGTTTGGCCCCATCTCCATGAGCACCCATGAAATACTCGATGATGAGATTTGCAAGATCTCGTGTCCCATCAAGAATGATGGAGTTACCAGCGGTGCTGAGATCGTGCAACTATACGTGGAACCCGTGAATCCCCCAATGAATCGACCGGTCAAGGAATTGAAGGGATTCCAGAAGATCTTCCTGTCTCCCTCCGAGGATAACATGGTGACATTTTTATTGGACAAGAGATCATTTTCATGTTTTAACGAGGAGCGGGGCATATGGGTGGCAGAGGAAGGCGAATACAAGGTATTGCTTGGTTCATCATCCGGGGATATCAGGAAGGCATGTGGTGTTACATATGGAAACAACTGAATGAAATATTGGGTTTGGGACGTGACCATTTACAATTCAAGAAGGCTTTCAAGGCAATCATCAAGGATGCAAATATAACTTGAACCCAGCTTTCAATCAACTATCACGGGCTTCAGGCCGAGTTTTTCAAGATGCAATGAGGCGACATCCATGGGGGCGAATTTCCCATTTGGGAAGGAAACAATTACAATCACACGCGGCAATTTTTCCTGATCGACCAGGAAGACGCCGTGATGTTCCAGTAGCACCAAGAGATGCTCCATCTCGTGGTACCCGGGATCGTGTTCGTGGGAGAAATGCAAGACCACGAGGTCGTACAAGTGCACCTTGGGGATGCATGCGCTCACGGCACTCCGATGGTCGGAGATGGGTACGCCCGTGATATTCAAGGACACCTGCAAACAGCCTATCTCGGTCCTAAACTCGTGCATTTGAATCATAACTTCCTTGTTCCCCTTGAACGTTCTAATCTCTCGCTGGACGAACGATTGCCAAAAATCTAGCACTTCAAGATTCGTGAACCCGAAATTGATGGTATTGATGATTTTAAGCTTCCCTTCGCTCATCATGCATCACCCAGATCACGTTTTGGCTATTAGTAATTCAACCTTCTCAATAATCCCTCGAAAATCCGTGATGATTCAATAGAGTCCATGTGTGATCTTATCGTGAAATCCAACCAAGCATTTCGGACACGGTACAATCACTTTCCTTGTACATTGTAGATGCGATAACCGAGTGGGATTCGGAAATACAAGAGGACTTGTGGAAAGACGTGTGATTTGCGGTGGCGCCGCGCCCCTCTCGGGAATGAAAGCAAGGCTCGATCGGGAAACCAATGCCCTGGATGCGAGCGGCCAGGGAACGCGCTCCGTGCATGTCACAGTCAAACCAGAATATCTCGCGTGGAAGGGGGCATCTCGCGTGCTGGACCGTTATGGTGATGACGTGAAATGGATCACCAAGCAACAATTCGAGAAAGAAGGACAAAGCATCTCGTGGAGTTCCTTCCTGATTACACCTTGGGAGAATGATCCGTGATCCTTTTCCCACGCACTTCGTAAGCAGTGAGCTCGAGAGGCGTTCATTCTTAGTGGAATTCACGAGAAAAGTGGCTCTTGCAGCTTCGCCTGCATTTGAAATATTACAGTTCGAACGTAGCCCGATCCCAAGAATGCAACCGGGAATCATTTCCACGATTCCCGACTTCCGGTGTTCAAGGATGGTAACTTATGTGCTTGTTGCTTGGGTGGACTAAGAACGTTCGGTCTAACAGGCTCCTTGGAAAGCAGGCATGTGTTCCCTTGCAAAATTAGAATGTAAATTAAAAAATAATGGAAATGCACGTGGTGATGGCTTCCAGCATGGTTCGTGCGGTCATGCCGCCTTGGAAAACTCCAAGGTAAACTTAGTGACACCCAAGGAGAACATTGCAAGACCAGTTACCTTTAGCACTAGCGAGATGAAATACACGCTTATGCGCGCCCCGGTGCCAAACGCTTCAACCAAGATTGCAAGAAGCGTTTCCACGGTCAAGTTAGCACCAACTGCATAGATGATCACGCCAAATGCGATGAGCAAGCTTGGAAGACGCACGGGACCCTTGTGCCTGCTCATGGAAAAGAAGAGCATCGGGATCACGATTGCCACCAAGTTGGAGAAAAGCGAAAAACTGGATACGACTTGGAAGTCTGCTTCAGTGGAAACGGGATAAACCGCTTGAATTACCATGAATGCCCAAAGAATGAACGTGAAGATTCCCTTGAACTTGAACTTGAAGATCTTCACGTCAGTAACCAGCAAGAAAATCGAGTATCCTCCCGCCGATATGATGCTTGCGAGCTTCCAAAAGACGATATTTGGCATCAATGGGTACAGCGATGCATCGAATCCCGTGAGATGGAAATCAAAAATCATGTATACCATCCTAGATACAAGAAGGCATGCCATGAGCACGAATACGCTAAACACGAAACCGAAAGTGAAGCTGCCACTTTCTTTTGCCTTTTGGTACATTTTCAATCCGAGATACGATGCAAGCACGGCTTTCCAGGTGATCAGGATGATGGTTAATACCAAGAACGTGCGAAATTCAAGTGGGGCAAGTTGAATGAACATGGGAAAATAAGATGATTTACCCAATAAGAACTATATTTGGGCCTTTCCTTGTCATCTCACGCCTTGAAATCACCGTGTTTTTTGATACTGGTGGATAGATATTCCTATGGAAGATCAAAACGCTGGAAAGAAGGTTGAATTTGAATATATTGGCACGATTCACACGCCGTACAAGGAAAAACACGGCATGCCAATACAAGCTGCCTCTGATCAGGCGACCGGGACGAAAGGTATCATAACCGTGTTCCCTGCTTGGCGAGCGGGATTGAAAGATTTGGGTGGTTTTTCACATGCGCACGTGCTGTATCACTTTCATCTTTCAAGCAAGTGTCATCTGCAAGTAACCCCCTTCCTTGATTCAACCCCTCGTGGTATCTTTTCCATCCGAGGACCTTGTCGACCGAATGCAATAGGACTTTCGGTTTTGGGTATCGAGAAGGTGGACGAGAAAAGGGGGATCATCGAGGTATTAGATGTTGACATGGTCGATGGAACACCGTTGCTTGATATCAAGCCGTTCGTCCCGCATTTTGACCACCGTGATGTCAAAGCCATTGGATGGTTGGAGGATAAAGTGCAACACCTTCCAACCGTGCATTCTGATGACAGGATGGATTGAAATCACGGCTCCCGATGGCTTAAGCCTTTCCCCGCACCATTATTCCCAACTTTTCACCAATCGCTCGAGATATCATGGAAAACCAGAATCCATGATGTTCACAGGTACGAGCACTGCATGCATCTAGGATGGTATCATTGATATCATCATTCAAGAACTAACCAGCCCTGATTAATCCCAGCCCCCATCCATATCCTTATATCATTTTTCATGCAGGTGACAATGGAAAGCAAGAGAAGCATGAAACTATGCCATCCTACCATGATGGTAAGTGTACCATTATTGATTCGTTTCATCCTTCTTTCCTCACTCAGGTTTTCGTTCGTTTAGCGTTGAAAAAGAGAAGCAGGCACCATTCATGGGATAGCACTCCCTGAAAACTAACCAAGTCCACACGCGGGGCATAAGGAACATGGCAATTTGAATTTTAGTTAGGGAACTCTATATTCTATAGAGTATGCCGTCACGTAGGTTATTGAAAATTGTAATGAAACACCTCATGGGAGATAACAGGAGCCTATTCTTTCATTACAAACGAGATCCGACCCGTTTATTTAGATGCAGGGGTACCGTTTGATACGTGAGCGAGATTAACCATGACAGCAACAACACAACGTGCGGACGAGAGTATCAAGAAAGATATCGTCGACGAGCTATACTGGGACGGCAGGGTGGATGCATCGAACGTGGAAGTGACCGTGGACGATGGCAAGGTTAACCTGTCCGGTCATGTTCCCACTCGCGTGAGCAGGTTCCTGGTGTTCGAGGATACATGGTCAGTGAAGGGAACTCGAGCCGTGAAAAATGATATCAAGGTGAAATTACCTGAAGGTGCTAAGAAGCCAACAGACGAGGAGGTGAAGCATCGCATTGAGGAATTCCTCTCGTGGGAACACGGGTTGAACGAAGACGTGAACGTGAAGGTTCGAGATTCCATCGTGACTCTCAGCGGTACTGTTGGCTCCTATTGGCAGAAGGACGCTGCAGAAGATGCGACTAACAAGGTTAATGGCGTCTTGGATGTGGAAAACCTGATATCCATTGCTCCCACGGATAATTTGGTGGATGAGGTCATAGCCGAAGGGATCGTGAACGCGATGGACAGGAATGTCGATGTTGATGCCGAAGATATCGACGTGAAGGTAGAGCAGGGGAAAGTAACCTTGGGTGGATCTATCCCCAGCTATTGGGCGTGGCGCGCGGCAATTCGGGCCGTGAGTAATGCAAATGGCGTCGTGGAGCTCGAGGATCACCTGGTCATCAGCCCGTGAAATGTCGACCTTCTCACTTCACTTTTTTTGGAGGATAGATGTAGCCAGCAGGGATTTTCTCCATTCGTGATTTTTTTCTCCATGGGTGCACCCTTTCGCACGTGCGTGGGGTATTTTCAGGTAGTGGGAAGGGAAAATTGACACCGTGGATACCGTGAACAGCGAGCAATCATGCGAGAATCGCGAGGCACACCCACGATTTTTCCCTTCTTGCAGGCGGGACATGGTAGTTTCATTCGTGGCCTCGTGGACAAGTTGAAGGTAAACTTGCACCGAGGATATCCCTTGCATCCAAGGAACATCCCGTATCGACCCTTTCGTGGCACCAGTGGATGCCCGCATCGAGGGCATGAAATCCTTGGAGCAATGGTAGAGGTTCCATTCCTTGAACGCTGGTTTTGTTTGCATTCCCTTGTCGTTGAATTCATCAAGATATCCTTATTGTTGTTCCGTGAAGGATCCATGGTTGCCCGGCAGTCAGGATAATTGCTACAGCCGAGAAATGTCCCGAACTTTCCCGACCGTTCCACCATGTACCCTTTTTTACATTCATTGCAGGTCGGTGAGCTGGTAATGCGTGAACCTTTCATGTATGTAACGATTAATCGTGGAAGTTCTTCGTTCCACCGTGATTCCCTGTCGATGTATCGGGGGATGACGTGAGGGCGGATCTCGTCTATGAACATGGATTCCAATTCATCAACGGTGAAGATGTAAAGGTATTGCTTGCTACGGGTCAAGCCAACGTAAAACAACCTTCGTTCCTCCTCGATGAATCCAGGTGATTTCATGCGCTTGGCTAGATCCAAGACCGTGGAATCCTGTTTCTCGCACGGAAACCCATGCATTCCCGATAGCACATCCATCAAGATAACGTGAGCAGCCTCTGATCCCTTTGCCTTGTGAACGCTATAGAAACGAATACCACCATGCTTTGACTCGGTTGGCATTCCATGTGCGCCGCAAAATATTTCCAGCTGGTGCAGGTCACGATTGAACCTGGAGAGAACCATGATCTCTGATGGATCAACACCATTTTCCAGCAATATTTCCAGCAGCTTGAAATAGTGTTCACGGCGCAGCGTGAATGATTGTTGAGTGTGCCGGGGCAGGATAAATAGCAATGGATGGATTCCATCCATCTTGGTTGCATTCGCGACCTTTTGCAATTGGAATTTATTCCTGGAGATGAGATCGTTTGACATGCGCACGATGCATCCCGTGCTTCGATAGTTGGTTTCCATAGTGGTTACCGTGGGATTGGAAAATTGATCATGGAAATTTACAAAAAAACTCACGTCGCTCCCGGAAAATTGATAGATGCTTTGCCAATCATCACCCACGCAAAAAAGTTTCGTGGATGACCGTGGATTCACGAAGGCACGTATGAGTTGCATGCGCTGGTATGAGATATCTTGGAATTCGTCCACCAACACGTGATCGTACATGCTTTCATATTTCCCGGGATTCTGGAGTACAAATTTCGTCGCTTTTATGATCATGTCATCAAAATCAATTTCATCCCGTTGCTTCAAGAATTGCTGGTACCTTCGATACACCTCGCAAGCAATGGTGCCAAAATCGACTTGACGTCGCGTGAAATCCCCTGATGCAATTCGACTCCTGATATCTTCAACCATCAGGAAATTAGCCTTTGCAGTGGATATGAAGGCATCAACAAGGGTATTGAAATCACGTTGCTTTTCCCCGATGTCGTGAACCATTGAAACCAAGCGATCCGGATTCAAGGGCTTGATTTCGATACCAGGTACGGCCATTTCAAGCCGCGTTTGCAAGGATTCCAGCAGGATACCTTCTTGATGTTCATATTCCCATGTTTCTATCAGCTTCTTTTGATTCTTCGAGAATTGATCAAGCTTCCAATTCCTTTGTGCCTTGTATTCCTCGGATGATTTGCTAAACCAAGATGGAACTTCCATGCGACGGTTGAGCCCCCAGTGCTCGATGTACAGGTCATGGGTGGGGATGTAGAAATCCGGGTGGTATGTCTTAACCATAACTTCTTGATTGCCCCATGCATTTCCATTTTCCACCCAATCTACCTTCATTTCATACTCGTACTGGATCCCGTGAACGAAAAGGAAATTCCCGATCTCCCGCTCCGCTAAGGATTTAACTTCGATGCCATCCAGTGTCGTGTAGCGCTTATTAGCCATGTACTTGAAGTATAGTTGCTTGTCATCAAATGATGCTGGTTCTGGTTCCTCAATCTCGGAATATGCCATGTATTTTATGAAGGCGAGTTTCCATATTGGTTCTCCTAACGTGTCCGAGACTAATTGCTTCACGAGATCATCACGCTTCTTTTGGTTCCCGTCAAATAGCAAGCTAGGACGATTTCCCAATTCCTCGCTGATGATGCGATATCCAAGTGAATGGAAGGTGGAAATAGCGATATCGGTTGAAAAATCACGCTTGAGACGTTCTTCCATCTCCTTCGCAGCAACACGGGTGTATGCAAGTGCAAGAATGCGCTCGGGCTGGATGGCATCTTTTCGTCGAATGAGGTACGCGATCCTGGTCGTAAGAACGCTCGTTTTTCCAGAGCCTGCCCCTGCCACCACCAGGTTATGCCGGTCGTCTCGAATCACTGCCAATCGCTGGGAGACGTCCAACGGGTATTTTAATCCATCATCAATGCCGTCGAAGAAGGATTCGTATTCCCGAAGTCGACGCTCCACGAAGATCTTGTTGTAATTAGTAATTTCCTGTTTTGCGCTAGCTGCTGGATCCAAGTTCATCGTGCATTTTCTGCATAGCCAGTTCATGAACCTGATCTTCAACGGGATCGTGGTTACATGATGGAAGAGTGACTTGAATTTCTCCATGTCATTATGGCACAGGTACGTGTCTTTTTTCTTGAATGAATTCCACGATGAAAGTGCATTCTCGTGTTCCAACTTGCGTGATTCGACGAAATTCTCCAAGCGTTTCCTGAACATCCGCATCACTCCACGATCCTTTTCATATGGATTATCTTCTCCTGCCATCCTTTTAAATCCAAGTTATCCCGCACCCGTGCGATGATTATCTTGCACGGTTCAATCATCGCGGAGTTTCCATGAGCGCTATTGTTATTAATCATTGCCATTGCATTGTATCCATGCGTGCGTTACCGTTCACCATCGTGTATCACCCCGTGGAATACCGATCTTCTCACCTCACTTTCTTTTTCCAAGGTAGATATAGCTAGCAGGGATTTTCTCCAATCGTGATTTTTTTCTACACGGGTTCTCCCCTTCGCACGTGCGTGCGGTATTTTCAGGTAGAGAGAAGGGAAAATTACACCGTGGATACAGTGAACAGCGAGCTTGGTGCAATGGTAGGGGTGGGAATGGACTGCCATGGCGTGAATGCTGTTGGCTTGTTGGAAATGCCATTACCTTCTCTCGCGTGTAATAAAAAGTAGAGGTGAGGATATCCCAAGTAATGCATTGGAA
>WJJB01000312.1 GCA_014729935.1 Candidatus Bathyarchaeota archaeon
ATCCCTTGAATCCAATTCTTTCCTCAAACGGGAGATGGCACCAGGAATCAGGCCTTGGTTTCCTTTATTCCCGATGGTCGTTCCAAGCTTCTGTTTTAACTTGATTTCTTCCCTTTGCTTCACTTGAAGCCTGACTTGGAGGTCCTTGATGATTGAATTGATCTTCTTTAGCCGTGCATCCAAGTGGTTTTTTGGATTTGGACCCATACTCGGGTCAAAATACCAGTCAAACGAACCAATTTCATTCCCCAATTCGTCGTGTTGCTTCATAAGGGAATTGGTCTCGCGTTCTATTTTTTCCAACATTTTATCATTATTGGCAATATCCTTCTCGATGGATTCAACCCTATACCGCAATTTTTCATGCCTTTGGAGCCATTCCCTGTTTTCAAGTAACCTTTCATGAATCGAATCTCTTTCCTTTATTACCATCTTTTTCTGGACCGATAATTCTTCCATCTTGTTATCTTTGGTTTTGATTTCTTCAAGAAGCTTCTCCATCAACTGTTCAAGCTCTTGCAACTTGAGGGTCAATTCTTCCTTTCTTACCTTCATCGCTTCATTTTTCTCGAACAGTTCCCGTTTTTCATCGTTCCAACCTGCAATAACTGCCCGGATCGATTTCATTTCCTTACGTTTCAATCGAATTTCTATTTCTTGTTCCCTCCGGGCTTCCTCGTTTTCCCTGATACTTTTCTTGATTTCTTTGTTCTTTTGCTCTATTTTGTTTCGTTTCTCTAAAATATTTTCGATGTTTTTTTTTATTTCATCAATGTTGGTTTCAATGCTCGTGATCTTGTTAATAATGTTAATGCGTTGTGCCCATTTTTTCTCTGCATTGGCTTTCGTGAGTTTGTGTTCAAGTTGTCTCTTTTCCTTTAACAGGAGCATTTTTTCCTTCAAGATTTGCTCATTTCTTTCGCAAGTCTTTTCTTGAATTGCCAGGCTCTTGATCTCCTGTTCCAAGGATTCTAATTCACGTGATCTCGCCGTTATCTCATCTCTCAGGTTCTTTATCCCTATGCCTGTTTCAATGAGGTAATATATCTGTTCACGCGATAGATCCTTTATTGCGGTCACATGGCCTTGGCGTATGAACGAGAAGGGATTATCTGGTTTGATACCATACTTTGTCGCAAAATCTTGGATTTTATTGGAGCGAACTTGGTCATTGTTCAAGAAATACTGGGTAGAACGTCCCCTCCTGAGTAATCGCTCGATCTTGAATAATCCATCCTTATTGGACTTAAAAGTTGCCCGGACACGAAGGAAATCTTCTCCATGATTGATGAATTCCTCCCATTTTGTGTATCGGCCATCTTTCGAGTTGGAACTCAGCACGAATTTCAAGGCTTGGAAGATGCTTGATTTTCCCGCGCCATTTGGTCCCGTGATGATGGTGAATGGAGCCACGTTCCCATCATCCATTAGAAACGAAACTTTTTCCTTCCTGAATGAAAGGAAGTTTTCGAGTTCCAATGATTCCAGCACTATCCTTGAATCATTTTTGGGATCGCGGGTTTCATGTTTCATTTAAATCTCCCCTGGAATCTCGCTTTTTGGTTTGAACGGGGAATGTTCAGGTCCTTGATTCGTTCTTGAACTTCTTTTTCAACATTTCAACTTTAGCTTTTGCAGAATCGAGTTTCTTTTTTGCCTCGATGGGTTCCTCAATTAATAGGAACGGGTACTTGGAAATGGTTTTCCTATCCTCATCCGTGAGAATTCCACGCTCTATTCTATCCAAAACTTGAAGGAGTAATTCGTAATCCCTTGAGGCAGCTACCTGCCATAATTGCTCCCTGAACGGATCATTGATAATTGAACATCCCACTTCCCGTGAGGATTCCACGGGCAGTGTGCTTGGTTCATTAACGGTGTTGGCTTCACGTGGTGCACGCTTGGGTGCAAGATTCCCCTCTTGATATTTCTTTGATGGAGGGATGAAAATCTCTTGATCGTTTTCACCGTTTATGATATCGAGAAGGAACTTGACAGTGATTGACTTCAAGCCTTGCACTTCTTTTTCCATCATGGCTTTCTTGTAGAATAGCTCGATATCGTTCCATGACCAACCAGTCATTTCCCTGGCGATGACTCGCATTACGAGGGTTGGATCGTTGAACAGGTATTTCAAGAAAAGCTCCTTGTCATGATCATCTGGAACATCAATATCCAATATGAAATCAATAGAATTGTAAATTTCTCTTGATAATTTCCATGGCTCGTTCGAAAAGAAGACGGTTATGATTTTTTCCTTGAATAATCGCTTGTTTTTAAGGAAAAATCGTAATCCTGCGATATCGCCCTCTGTAGTTCCTTTTAAAGGCGATTGTTGCCTTTTCAAGAAGAGAGAATCCCCGTTTACCATGAGCAAGATCAGTGGAGAATTGATCTTGAAATACTCGATAGCATCCTCGAAAACCTCGTTGAATGCATCCATCTTCAACAGGATCCTACCTAAATCCATTTCAATGCAGGTGATGGATGGTCCTGATTCGTGATGCTGGACATGATCGATAATGAAGGAATAATCTTGGAAATGGCTTGCAATGAGGATGGTTCCGGTTATTTTTTGGACACTTGGTAACTGATTGTTGCTTGAGTCAATTATCTGTTTATAGTACCGGAAAATTTTAGCAAGTTTCTTGATCACGTTAACTTCGAGAACCGGTGCTCCACCTTCGGATTGCTGCTTTTTTGGTCTCGGTAGCCGGATAATGAATTCCGATATGGGATGGATTGCTTGTTGCCCATCATATTCCTGGTTAACCTGGGCAGGCCCCTTTTTTTCGTCCCCGCGTTCAGGCTCTATCCTATTGGTCATTAGCAGGTCCCACTTGTTGTTACATGCGTGTTTTAGGTGAAATCCCTTTGATAAAAATGTAATTACGCTATTTAACTATATGCGGGACTAGCCGTACCGTGCATTATTTTCAACTGGCATAGTTTTTTTTACCCCACACCTTTTGAAATTCTTGATGGTAACATGGGGAAACTAGCAAGAGAAGTATCGGTGATCGGTGCTGGAATTTCAAAATTCGGTGCCATCAATGACAAGCTCCTACCCGATCTATGGGTGGAAGCTTACTTGGATGCAGTTGATCATGTAGATAATGGTATTGAAGCCAAGGATATCGATGGCGGGTTGTATCTTGGAAATTTCACTGCCGATCTGTTTAATGGCCAAGGCCATCTCGGACCCATGATGGCGGGACTCGTGGGACTCACGCCAAAAGGAGCCACCAGGTTTGAGGGTGCTTGCGCGAGTAGTGGATTGGCTTTCAGGCATGCGGTAATTGCCATTGCCAGTGGATTGTACGATGTTGCCTGCGTTGGGGGTATAGAAAAGATGACATCCTTGCCAACGGCTGGCGTCACTGAGGCACTAGCAGCTGCGTCAGATGCAATTTACGAGGCAAGGGTTGGAGCCACCTTTCCAGGGTTGTATGCAAACATTGCTTCTGCTCACTTCAAGAAACATGGAACCACGAAAGAGGACCTCTTCCGTGTGGCAATCAAGAATCACGAGAATGGCAGTCTAAACGAAAAGGCTCAAATGCCATACTCCATCTCGGAAATAATGAATAAGAAGATGTCCAAGATCAAGAAGCGTGGCGGAGAGGTGCCTGATTGGAAGGATGAATTTGAATTCTTGAATAGCAGGTCAAATCCTGTAATAGCATACCCATTGCGCCTATTTGATTGCAGTTTGATCACTGACGGGGCAGCGGTTGTTTTTCTTGCCGCCAGCGATGTTGCAAGGAAATTCACCGACACGCCAATAAAGATCGCTGGAACCGGTCAAGGATCGGCCAATATCTCTCTCCACGATAGGGATGGCATGTACACCTCATTCATTGCGGCGAAGACTGCTGCCAAGGAAGCATACGCCATGGCAGACATGGAGCCTGATGATATACAGGTTGCAGAAGTTCATGATTGCTTCACCATTGCCGAATTAGTGGCCATGGAAGATCTTGGATTTGCCGAACCAGGGAAGGCAGCGGAACTCGTCGAACAAGGTGAAACTCGCATCACAGGCAGCATTCCCATCAACACTGATGGTGGTTTGAAGTCAAAGGGACATCCAGTAGGTGCAACTGGTACCGGCCAAGTGGTTGAAATTTTCAAGCAACTCCGTGGTATAGCCAAGGACCGACAGGTTGGTGGAGGACCAGAAATCGGTTTAACCCACAACTTGGGGGGATCTGGTGGCACTTGCGTGGTGAATGTATTCCAGCGAGAATAAGGTGAATGAAACATGTCAACAATACATCCAATTACACAGCATAACTACCTTCAATACCTGAATGAGAAAAAACTAATGGGATCCAAGTGCAAGGATTGCGGGAACGTGGATCTCCCAGCGAGGGCCATTTGCTCCAAGTGTCTATCCATCAATACAGCATGGGAGGACATGACGAATGAGGAGGGCACATTATCAACATTCAGTTGCGTGCATGTTGGAACCACTAGGTTCGTCAAGAGAGGATACAACATGAAAAATCCATATGCTTTTGGCGTGGTCACGCTAGACAATGGTGCTGCTATCACCGGTTTATTGGTGGGCGTGGATGCACGAAACCCGGAATCCATAAATATTGGCTCGAAATTCAAGGTGAATTTCGTTGAGACCGAACTTGATGAGGAAGGCACCATGAAACAGGTTGACGTGGGGTTCTCACCAGTTTAAAGTGATTTTTTCTACTTCCATCCATTTTACTATCATTTTTTTGCTAAAAAAGTTCCATCAATTTCACATGAGTTTGGGAGTGGATGGGTGGTTAGAAATGTCTGGAGAAAGGCTTGAACTACCACGCCCTAACTAACTAAAGGGGTGGATTTACTCTCGCAAGACGGATAAATTTATAGAAAAAAAGAAGGGATTGCGGTATGATTAATCCCGCCTTCTCCGTCTTGCTTTGATTGCACCTAACGAGTCAGGTTGGCCCGCGTAATTATTTAACAGGTGTCGTTGCTTGTAATGCTTGTAATTCCGCACCCTCGGTATCTTCTTTTTTGAACGTTTTGAGGGTACCTTTGGGGTTTGCGCGCGCACCTTTCCAGCCTTCGTTAGGCTCCCGTGTGAACCAGGCATGGAGATCACCGTTACGAGATGATAGATGTACAGGTCAAGAAAACCGGCAATTTCATTTAAACAGCTCGATACCACGGGATCATTCCACGATTATTCTGCACCCTGACAATAACTTTTTTTGAATCCACCGTCATATCTTGCTTGATACGTTATTCACTAGTACCAGACGGTTCAAGAAATGCCAACTACGTTGAAATTTAAGATCCCTGGAAGGATATGCCTATTTGGTGATAAAATTGATCTCTTGGGAAAACCGGTGATTGCAGCGACCATAGAAAAGTTCATGGATTTCGAGTTTGAATCCCGCGAAGACGGGATGATCGAATTTTACTCAAGGGATTTTCCCGGTGAACGTGAAGTTTTTTCACTGGATGATAAAAACCAAATGTTCAACTATAGCACGCATCTTAAATACTGGCATGCCTGCTTGAAATCAATTGAAAACAGGATTGATGATGGTAGCATCCAGGGATTTTCTGCAGTTGTGGAAACAGATATTCCTATTGGAGCGGGACTAAGCACCTCCGCGGCTGTTTCCGTGGGTTTCCTGCAGGGCCTGAATCAATTTTTCAAGCTTGGTCTTTCCAAGAGCGATATAGCCGAGCATGCATATGACGCGGAGCATAACATTCTTGGCATCATGTGTGGCAGGATGGATCAATACAGCATCACATTTGGTGGTGTAACATTCATTAGCACGGGGAAGGAACCCAGCGTGGAGGAATTGGAAGTTGATTGCATCCCCCTCGTGGTGGGAAACTCTTGCGAGCCCCGGGAAGCAAAAAAAGTGCTCAATCGCGTTAAATCAGAGTTGGAAAAAGGAAATCCTGAATACCATGAAGCTTTCAGGAAAATCTATGAAGTGGTCATGAAAGGCAAGCAATATCTACAAAATGGTTGCAATCTCCAAGAAATTGGCGAATTGATGAACTTGCAACAAGAGCAAGAAAATATCTTGGACGCTGCCACACCGAAGATCAACAGTATGTGCAAGGCTGCAATCGAACACGGCGCGTTTGGGGCAAAGCAAATGGGAGCGGGTGGTGGCGGGTGCATGCTCGCGTGCTGTCCGGATCCCAGCACGCAAAAGCGGGTAGCGGATGCGTTAAACGCTGTAGGGGGTCAAGCTGAGGTAATCAATATATTCATGTATCCTTAATTTCTTCATGCCGGTGGATGAGAATCCACTAGGCATTTCTTACCTTGATGCGTGGCCTGATGTATTTCTCGTAAATGAGCAAATATACCACTGTTAACGGCAATCCGAGTGGATATGCAATGAAAAAGTCAGGTATTGCCAAGAATCTCTCAGCATCCATCGTGTAACTCCACGATACCAGCATGATCGATATGATTGCGAACATTTTCCAATCAACTTCAGGTTTCTTTTCAACCATGACCACAAATGTCAAGGGAATTGGAGTACCATGCATGATCACGTGAATCCACCATGGAAAGGCGACCATTGCTGGATCTTGGTAGGTGAAGTTGGCTTCAATGCCGTGCATGCCTATCCATATTGCTTGGCGGGCAAGTAGGTACACGCAAACGACAAGATATGATATTGTCAACAGGTTCAAGAAATCGTTTGAAAGCTTTAAAACAAAGGCAAGAGCAATCAAGCCAAATGCAAAACAGGAAAA
>WJJB01000313.1 GCA_014729935.1 Candidatus Bathyarchaeota archaeon
TCATTCACCGCATTATTACCCGAAGGGTCGCTACCACCAATGGTGATTGCTTGGTTTGATCCAGTGCCGCCGAACAGCATCTCCCCTGCTTCCGGGACCAGGGGCAGATTGTCGCATATCTTGAGCCATAAATGTGCCAATATCTCGAAAGCTTCCTTCCTAGTAATAATACCCCGTTCGATGTCGTGCTGATAGTAAGGTTGCAATAACTGGTCGATCCGACCAATGGAGAAACCCACGTTTGCTTGTTCCTGGTAAAGCGCGTTCATGCATGTCCATATTGATTGCACTGCCTCCCAGAAGGTGGTCGCAGGTTGTGCAGGTACATTTTTATTGATAACTGCCATCCGTTCCAATTGCTTCCTGCGCTTGCTTGCCGTGGTAGATCGAGCCTGCCTGGCAGCCTCTCTCGAAAGATGGTCTGCGTAGACCATCACGCCCTCCATCACGGTGATCATTCCCTCGTACAAGCATTGTTTTTCAGGCCCCACATCATCACGATCTAGCTTCTGCCGAGCCATGCTCACCAGCCCTTCAAGACCATGGCCCAAGACACGCCCGTAATCTGGAATCGTATGACTCTGGCAGTTGAACTTGGATGCCATGAACATGAAAAGCTGCTGATGCAGCCGGTAACTTTCATCCGCGTCTCCCAATCGCTGCCTGAGCAATTCTCCCACGTTCTTGTCCATCCAGAACGGGAAAACCTCGGAATCGAGGATCATCACCTCATCTTCTGAGAGATGATATGGATTTTGACCCCTAACTTGCATGCTTAACAGTTCCGGCATGATTCCGAGTCCACTGATGAATTCGGGGTAAAATAATACACCCTTCCGCTTGGAAGTGCTGGAACCCGCCAAGAGATCCCCTGGGTAAATGCACGGTTTCTTGTTTTCCAACACGTGCTTGAGAGAGTCTGCTTGGCGCGTGAACGGGTCCGTGTAATCCATACCGTGCTGTTTCAAGAATCGGGTTCTCAATAAGGCCCGCTCGATGCAAAAATCTCCAGGTGCACGCACCATGTAATCCCGGAATTGCTTCAAGCCCGGGAAATCACTAAATGTGAGATTTTCACCTTTCCCTGAATCGATGGGGATTGCTCCTGATGCTTGGGTGGCTCTAGCCATTTTTTTCTCACCTAGTGTTGCCTACCATCATTACATTCTTGAAACGATTTAATAATCTAGGTGTTATCCGGAAAATCATTACGGAACCACGGTGTCGAGCATGGGATTTTCACTTGGCGTGGTTCGGTGTCCCTCCAAGTGCTCCCTCACGAGGTCAAAGGCAAGCGGGAGATAACCGCAAGGATTATTTAAACTTCATCACCTCGTTATCTTGTCTCGAGGCTAATCATCATGGCACGGAAGGATCTCGCGGAACGAAAAAAAGCATTCCAGAATCTCTCGGGTATGGAAATCAAGCGGGTTTACAAAGAAAAGGATGTTAATGATCTTGATTACCAGGAAGACTTGGGCGACCCTGGCGAGTACCCGTTTACCAGGGGCGTGTACCCGACCATGTATAGGGGAAAATTGTGGACAATGAGGCAATTTGCTGGACTTGGAACTGCCGTGGAGACCAACAAACGGTTCAAGTATCTCATAGAGCATGGCCAAACGGGTCTCTCTGTTGCGTTTCATCTTCCTACCATTTACGGGTGGGAGAGTGGTCACGAGCTCACGATTGGAGAAATCGGGAAGGAGGGAGTGGCCATCGATACCCTCGCCGACATGGAAGATTTATTTGATGGTATAGATCTTGGCGAGATCTCCACGTCCATGACCATCAACGCACCTGCAGCCATCCTTCTTGCCATGTACATCGTGGTTGGTGAAAAGCAAGGTGTGCCAACGAGCATGCTTACCGGTACAATTCAAAATGACATCTTGAAAGAATATATAGCACAAAAATCATGGATTTTCCCACCTGAGCATTCCATGCGATTGATCATAGACACGATTGAATATTGCACTGAGCACATTCCAAAGTGGAATACGATCAGCGTGAGCGGGTACCATATACGAGAAGCCGGGTCAACCGCGGTACAAGAACTCGCATTCACCCTTGCGGATGGTTTTGCTTACGTCGAGGCAGCCGTGGAACGGGGCTTAGACGTGGATGATTTCGCACCGCGATTGTCATTCTTTTTCAATTCCCATAACGATTTCTTTGAAGAGATTGCCAAGTTCAGGGCTGCAAGGCGCATCTGGTCAAGGAAGATGAAAAATACGTATGGTGCTTCCAAGAAACGATCGCTCATCCTTCGATTTCATACCCAAACTGCTGGCGTGTCTCTCCAAGCGCAGGAACCCGAGAATAACATCATCAGGGTCACCTTGCAGGCTCTTGCTGCGGTTCTAGGCGGTACCCAATCCCTTCACACGAACTCCATGGATGAAGCCCTGTGCCTTCCCTCCGAAAAGGCAGTTAAAATTGCCCTGAGGACGCAACAAATCATCGCCCATGAATCCGGCGTGACGAATACCATTGATCCCCTTGGTGGATCCTACTACTTGGAATGGTTAACCAACAGGATGGAAGAACAAGTAAATGCATATTTCGATAAGATAGACGCGCTTGGTGGCGTGATACCCGCGATAAAGGAGAATTTCTTCCAGATGGAGATAGCACGCGCGGCCTATCAATACCAAAAAGATATAGAGAATAACGATATCAAGATTGTCGGTGTAAATATGCAACGAACTGGCGAGGATTCCTTGGGAGGCATGGAGATCCTCAAGATTGATGATAAAATCGGGGAGAGACAGGTTGCTCGTCTCAAGAAAGTGAAATCGAATCGTGACAATGGTGAAGTTGCCAGGGCCTTGAGGGAACTTGAGAGCACTGCAAAGGGCACGGGGAACCTAATGTATCCCATCTTGGATGCCGTTAGGTCTTATGCTTCCGTTGGCGAGATCATTGGTACCTTGAAAAATGTGTTCGGTGAATACAAGGAAGATGCGATTTTTTAACGAGCAAGGTGATGGAAATGAGTGAACAACGAAAGATTCGCGTGGTTGTAGCCAAGCCGGGGCTTGATGGGCACGACAGGGGCGCAAAAGTAGTGGCAAGAGCACTTCGTGATGCAGGGATGGAAGTGATATACACGGGACTTCACCAAACCCCCCGGCAGATCGTTGAAACAGTTATACAAGAAGATCCCGACGTGTTGTGCCTTTCCATCCTATCGGGTGCCCATAATGCCATATTTCCGAGGATCATGGAATTAATGGGGGAAAACGAGATAGATGACGTCCTCATCCTCGCAGGGGGAGTAATACCGGAGGCTGATAGAGCCGAACTAAAAGACCTCGGGTTGGAGGGATTTCACGGGCCGGGCACCCCCTTGAAAGAGATCGTCGATTATATCAGGAATCACCTGAAACGATAGCATCATCAATTGCAAGAAACGGTGAAGCACGGTGGAAATCCAAGCGCTAGTAGATAAATTCAAGGTGGGAAACAGGAGAGCCTTGTCGAGATTGATATCCCTTGCTGAGAATGGATTCAAGGACGCAAGGCTGATCTCGAAGGAGCTCTTCCCCCTCACGGGAAACGCGTATATTCTCGGTATCACGGGCGCTCCTGGTACTGGAAAAAGCACCCTTACAAACAAGCTGGTTCAGCTGATAGTGGAGAACGGTGAAAGGGTTGGGGTAATAGCGATTGATCCCACGAGCCCATTTTCAGGGGGCGCACTGCTTGGAGACAGGATCCGGATGAAGGACAACTATACAAATCAAAACGTATTCATCCGAAGCATGGCAAACCGGGGTAGGCTTGGAGGCATGGCCAGGGCTACCAAGGATGTCATCACCATCATGGATGCGTTTGGATTCGATTACATCATCATCGAAACCGTTGGAGTGGGGCAATCCGAGGTGGACGTGTATGGCACGGCTCATACCACTCTCGTGCTAGTTGTCCCAGGTATGGGCGACGATATACAAGCTTTCAAAGCAGGAATCATGGAAACAAGCGATCTCTTCGTGGTGAACAAGATGGACCTTGATGGTGCCAACAAGATGGTCATGGAGATCGAATCCATGCTCGATCTTAACCAGAAGGTGGAAGTCTCACGAAGCAAGTATGAAAACAGTGCCATGGAACAACAATCATGGCGACCACCAGTCCAAAAGGTCAATGCACGCAGGGGTAATGGCATACCAGCCTTATGGGAACAAATAATGAGCCACCGGCATCACGTGGAGAGCAAGGGGGTGTTGGAGTGCAAGCAACTGAATAGATTCAAGAATGAGCTTCTTGATATCTTGGAGGAACGCTTCAAGCTACAAATTGACCAAATACTAGATCCCAAGGAGAATCCAAGCATCCTGGAGGATATCAGGGCCATCACTGAACGGAAGGCAAATCCTTATAGTATTGCTGAAAAACTTGGCAAGCGCGTCATTGAATCCCTGGAGAATGGAGCATGACTTCCAAGAATGACTGGAATCCGATAAAGCATGCCATCATAGCCGGTGGTGGTAAATTTGGACTTAATATCGCCTGGTTTTTCTTGAAACGTGGCTATAAGATACTTATCGTAGATCCCCGCGAAAACCCGGTAGTTGCATCCATTATCTCCACCCAAGTAACTCTCGAACATTTATTGGATGGGGTCGGGTTCATCAACAATGATGCGATTCACGTGATAGCTGCTGTCGAGGATATTTTCCCACGGGTGTTTGATCTCGGGTTACATTTCGAATGGCTTGCTCCCGCCGCACCTGTAAACGTGATGGCAAAGATAACCATGAACATGTTGCAAGATTCATGGGATATTCGCGTGGATAATTCCAATTTGAGGCAAATTGCAAGCTGCATTGAAAAGCGGGATGAATACTGGACCGGCGTTTTTCCAGAAACAGGATTATTAGTCATGTCCAAAGCATTCCCTGGAGAACAATGCCCATCTACTTGCATGGGCCAGCAATCAACATGTGCGCATGATCGCCCCATAGCCACCGAATTGCTCCATTCCCGTGTTATCGGATGCATCGAAAGATTACTTCCAAAAGCCGCGTCAGTGATTCTTGAATCACGCCAGCTCGGTCCTGGCATTGGTGCGATCAAGTGGAAAGATTTGGTGTGTTCATGGAATCTCTTGAAACGATTGAATCAAGCACCTTTAGCCGAAATCAAACTTATTGCTGGTTCCTCGTGTAATTGCCACGGTGTAATCACCGCATTCACGGTTTCCCAGACCTGAGAGAACAGGAAAAATGAATTGGCAGGGAAGCTGACAAGCCTACAAGAGATCCATGGTGCGAATTGAGGGGCATTCATTTTTATGCTGCGAGTTTATTGATGTCCTGAGGCACTCATGAAAGATATCCTGAATCTCATGATCATCGATCGAGAATCTGGTATCTGTATTTTCGAGCAAGATTTTGAGGATTTACCAAACGATGCAGATCCTGAATTAGTTGGCGGGTTTTTCACCGCATTAATGTGTTTTTCAAACCGTATCGCCGATCAAGATATCGAGTTCATTCAGTTGGAAAAAATAAGGTTCTATTTCCACACCGGAGATAAGCTGGTCCTGATTTCCGCCACTCGAAACTCCGTGAGTCTCGAGTATATCAAGCAATTCCTGGAAGATACTCACGAAAAGTTCGTCGATCAATTCCACGATGTCATATCCAAGGGGAAGTTCAACGAATCTAGATTATTCCGAAACTTTGCAGTAGATATCGAGACGGAAGTTGGTCGAAAAACCCGGTTTATTTCCATATTCAATGAAAGCATCCCTTTCTTGCGCAAAAAATACAAGGCCATCAGGGAGGATTTCACGAGGGTTTCGGAAATCTTGCACGAGCAAGCCCGGCGGTTCAAGGAACACCTGATCTTTAGCAAGAAAAGGAAACGTGATAGGGGACGGATTCAATTATTTGGTTCTAAAGTACAAGGATACTTCGAAGATTACAAAACTGATTGAAAAGCACACCTTGTTCCCGCGCTACTTGAACTACCACGCCCTAAACTAAAGGGGCAGTTTTTCTCTCGCAAAACGGATAAATTGGTTGGCCACTTGCAATTAAACCTATAAAAGAAGTCCCCGCCCTCCAGTCAGGCTGGGGTTAGTTCACTGGGCATGCATGATGCGTCATGTCAAGCTAAAGGGAAGTATATTAACATAAGGGAACCAGAAATTCGTGCAAGGTTGCTATTCGCCATGGTAAATGGCGTGATCACCGAAGGGAAGCACTTTGGGGGTATTACTTTTTCCGTGAAAAGTATGATTTTTTATGCAAGTGGTTCCTCTTTTCCATGACTGACTGATGACGCATTTCAAGACGTTTCCCTTCACAGCGATCGTGGGGCAAGACAGGATGAAACTTGCCCTTATCCTCAATGCAATCAATCCAAAGATAGGCGGGGTTCTCATCAAGGGACCAAAGGGTACAGCCAAATCGACAGCCGTTCGTGCTCTCGCCGACGTTCTCCCAAAGATCCGGGTTGTCATGAATTGCCCGTTCAATTGCAATCCCGATCTTGACAAGGAGGCATGCCATCAATGCCAACAGAAAATCCATGAGGGAAATTTAAGCGAGAATGAAATAAAAGGTTGCGAAATGCGCGTTATCAACCTGCCGATTAACGCCTCGGAGGATCGAGTCGTTGGAACCGTGGATATTAAAAAAGCTCTATCCGAGGGGATACGAGCTCTTGAACCGGGAATCCTCGCAGATGCCAACAGGAATATACTGTACATTGACGAGGTTAATCTCCTTGCCGACAATGTTGCCGACGTGTTGCTTGATGCAGCAGCCATGGGTATAAATATCATTGAACGGGAGGGTATATCAATCCACCATCCGTCCAATTTCATTCTTGTTGGAACCATGAATCCAGAGGAAGGTAACCTGAGACCCCAATTGCTTGACAGGTTTGGATTGAGCGTTGACGTGGATAAAATCACTAACGTGGAACAGCGGGTAGAGATCATTAAGCGGACAGAAGCATACCTTCAAGCACCCCATGAATTTCATGACTTGTATCACGAGAAACAAGGGAAATTGAGAGAACGGATCACCCGAGCAAGTGAACTCCTCCCACGGGTTACCATCTCAGAAGAGTTGCTCCAAAAAATTGCCCGGGTTTGCATCGAATTTGATACGGATGGACATCGGGCTGATATAACAATCAATATCACTGCAAAGACGATAGCAGCATTCCACGGACGTGAATCAGTAGAGTTGGAAGATATCAGGTCTGCTGCAAGGCTCGCGTTACCCCACCGGATGCATCGTTTACCATTTGAGGACGACACCTTAGATGAGGAGAAGCTCGAAGAATTACTGCACGATGATACCAATCAACACCAGGAAAATCAACAAGAACATCAAGACAATAATCCTTCGGATGATGAGAAAAGTGACCAACCCGAAGAGGAGGAGATGGATCAACCTGAGAAGGACAATCCTGCCAGTAATCCGATCCCCGAAATGGTCTTCGGGATAGATACATCGGTGAAAGTGCCAAATGTAGCCCCGAGGAAGCGTATAAAGGAAAAATTGGCGTCAACTGGAAAGGTGGTGAACCATCCGGCGTCTGATAGTAGGGGCAGGTATGTTCGCTCTACAAAGCAGCCCACCATTAATATCCCTCGAACCAATGATATTGCCATCACCCCCACCATAAATGACGCGGCTTTCAACAATATTCCA
>WJJB01000314.1 GCA_014729935.1 Candidatus Bathyarchaeota archaeon
AGGCTTAACCACTCGTTAATGTCAGATATTGATTCCTTCCTGCTGATATCATACAAGAAAAGCCCACCATGAGCCCCACGACAGTAGGAGGGTAAAAGAAACCTGAATCGTTTTTCACCCGCGAAGTCCCAGATTTGTAACTTGACGGAATATTCCTTCTCGGGCTCGCTATCAAGGGTAATATATACCTGCTTGACATGAAATTGCACTCCAAGAGTCAATTTATTCTGCTTAAAGAGCCCCGTCATGTACCTGTGTGCTAGGGTGGTTTTACCCGTTCCCGCGTTACCTAGTTCAATTAACTTGAGGGTTACGTTGGTCGTCATTCCTACTACATCCTATATACTCATTGATATATAACATTTCGACCAAAATAGTTCGTCTTTCATGCATCCAATCTTGATTCCTGTTGCAGTTCATCGTACTATCTAGGAGAGTCTCAGGAGTCTATTGATTCTTGGAACATGTCAAAAAGGAATTCGGTGTCATATGGGCCCGGCGTGGCTTCCGGGTGGAATTGAACTGCAAATACCGGTTGTTTCACGTGTTTTATTCCTTCAAGGGTATCATCATCGGCACAGATGAAGTATAGTTCGACATCATCTGGCAGAGTGTTTCTATCCACGCAAAAGCCGTGGTTTTGGCTCGTGATATATGCATGCTTTTGGGGATCAGAAAGGTCAATTACAGGTTTATTCGCTGCCCGGTGTCCGAATTTCAGTTTGTAGGTATCACCTTCAACTGCTAGCCCCATGATCTGGTTTCCAAGGCATATTCCAAACGTGGGTAATCCTTCGCTAATCGCGGAAGCCATAGTCTCAATGGTTATAGTGCAATCCTTTGGATCTCCAGGCCCGTTAGAGAACACGATGCCGTCTGGATTGATATCCACTATCTCGTTCCATTGAATCGTATAGGGCACCACAATCACGTTCATGCCACGCTTCAACAAGCTTCTGATGATGTTATTCTTCAAGCCACAGTCAACAAGCACCACCGTGGGATGCTTTCCTGGATGATCGCTACCCTTGTAATGTAAATGTTCTTTAACGCATACTTCTTCCACCAGTTTCCTAGTCAAGTTGGGATCGGGGACTGAAGCGGCTTTTCTTTTAAGTTCCTCGATATCAAGGGAGTTATCTTCTTCGGCAACGGCTATCAAGCCGAGCATAACACCGTGGCTTCGTAATAGTTTTGTTAACCTTCTCGTGTCGATTCCTTCAATACCTGGAATGCCCTCTTCCATCAACCATGTATCAAGTGTTTTCGAAGAGGCATGGTGGCTTGGTTGTTTGCAACACTCGAAAACCACCAATCCTTCAGCCTTGATGGAATTACTCTCGAAATAGAAAGGCAACCCCCACTCGTCCTTCAGGTCATATGATGGCACGCCATAATTTCCAACTAGAGGTGTGGTGAGAGTAAGGATCTGGCCATTGTAAGACGGGTCGGTGAGGGAATCAGGATAGTTAGCGAAGGCGGTATTGAAGACAACTTCTCCCGAGGCAATCTTGCTGGCTCCAAAACCGGTTCCCTTGAAAACCTCGCCATTTTTCAATACTAATGCGGCTTCCCTGGGCGGTCGATTTTCCTGCAAATAGCATGAACTCCTTGGTTGTTCACTTTTATCATTTAATCTTAAAATATAATGTTTTCGTGACGTGTCATGAATGCATATTAAGAACGCAATAAACGAAAATAGTTTAATCGACGGGATGTTTTCTATTAGAAGAGATAGCTCGCCACGGTAAATTATTTTACCACGAGTAGATAAAAAATTGAAAAACACATAGTACAGGAACTGAGACCTGAACATCATGCCTGCATTCCCGTGGATTAAGAAATGTCTCGTGCTTGGCTCCGGTGCCATTAAGATAGGACAAGCCGGGGAATTTGATTATTCTGGCTCCCAAGCCATTAAGGCGGTTAAGGAGGAAGGTATTGAATGCATTCTCATCAATCCGAACATTGCCACGATCCAAACGGACCCTGGTTTGGCTGATAAAGTATATTTACTTCCATTAACCGAATACTACGTCGAGCAAGTAATCAAAAAGGAACGTCCCGATGCCATCATGCTCGGATTCGGTGGCCAGACTGCCTTGAATGTCGGAGTTCGACTTCAAGAAAAAGGGATATTCGAAAAATATCAATGCAAAGTGATAGGCACCCCGATTTCTGCAATCGAAGCAACAGAAGACAGGGAATTATTCCGGCAAGCCATGGAAAAAGCCGGAGCCAAGATATGCAGGAGCAAGACGGCTTCGAATCTCGAAGATGCTCTTGCCATCGCAGAAGGATTCGGGTTCCCCGTTATGATCCGCGTGGCTTATACCTTGGGTGGCAGGGGCTCCGGGATCGCCCATGATAGGGAACAATTCATTGAGATCGCCCAGCGCGGCTTGAAAGCTTCCATGATTGCACAAATACTCATCGAGGAAAGCGTTTGGGGTTGGAAGGAGATAGAATACGAAATTTGCAGGGATTACCAAAATAATTGCATATCAGTTTGCAACATGGAGAACTTCGACCCTGTAGGCATACATACCGGGGAGAGCATCGTTATCGCTCCAAGCCAGACGTTGAACAACAGGGAAGTCCAAATACTCAGATCAACGGCGTTAAGGGTCATCCAGCAGTTAGGGGTCGTGGGTGAATGCAACATCCAATACGCTCTACATCCTACATCCGAGGAGTTCAGGGTTATCGAGGTGAATGCTCGCTTATCTAGATCATCCGCGCTGGCAAGCAAGGCAACCGGATATCCCCTA
>WJJB01000315.1 GCA_014729935.1 Candidatus Bathyarchaeota archaeon
AAGGGGATACTAGCGGTCGATGAGTTTCTCGTCGAATTCTTGTTTTGCTTGGTCGAAATTATCCTCAGCTTCTATATTTTCCCCCCATGCAAGGAGTGAGCTAAAATCAAGGGTCGGGTGGTGGTGCTTGTAGCCGAGATTCTCCAGCTTGCTTATATCTGCATGGCAATGACGAATGTCTCCGGGCCTGCCTATATTGGAGATCACGGGTTTGATGCTTGCCCCTAATCCCTCTATCAATTCCTCCGCCAATCTCTTGATGGTCACCGGGTTCGAGGTGCCCACGTTAATGGCTTGGTAATCCGTGGCACGATTGTCCATCACAAAACAATTCACCCCTGCCACGTCGTCAACATGCACGAAATCCCTAGTTTGCTCCCCATCCTCGTAAATGTAAGGAGGATTACCATTCTTGATCCTGCTCATGAAGATGGCAGCGACACCCGTGTAAGGATTGGACAAGCTCTGTCGAGGCCCATACACGTTGAAATATCGCAGGCTCGTGACGGGGATCCCGTATGTTTCTCCTATAGCCAAGCACATCTCCTCCTGGTACTTCTTGTTAAGGCTATACACGTTCGTGGAATCCAACCGTTTTGTTTCGGGGGTGGCAATGGGCTTCACGGATTTCGCGCAGGAAGGACACGCGAGGTTCCATTGCTTGGACGCGAGCTGTTCTTTCGATCGAATTGGGGGAGACACATCTCCACAGGAATCACAATGGTACAATCCCTCGCCATAAATGGTATTACTTGCTGCGACAATCATTTTCTTGATGGGATATTCACCATTGACAAGCACGTCAAGGATCATGGCGGTGCCAGCGACATTTACTTCCGTGTAATGATGCACCTGGTACATCGATTGCCCGACGCCCACCGCGGCTGCTTCGTGGAAGATAACTTCCACGCCTTCCAATGCTCGTTCAACCGTGAAGCGCTTGCGTACATCACCGATGATATACTCCACGTCGGGATTGGCATATCTTGGGAAATGACCCTGGTGCACTTGATAGGTCATGTTATCCAGGACCCGAACATCATGGCCCCTCGCCACCAGCATATCAGCAAGATGGCTACCGATAAATCCCAAACCACCCGTCACGAGAACATTCACGATGCATCACTTGCACCTTGATTAATTGTGCATGTACCTACATTATTCACGGTATTAATGCCTAGCCATTCTCATGACTTCAAGGATGGCATGATCAAGCCCTTGGGTATTGCATATTTTAAAGGGAAGATTTCATGATCTTCTCACGCATACGTGCTATCATAAAGCCAATATCAAGGATGTATCATGGGAATCAGGAGTAAAGCACCGTTCCGGATCGCTTTTGCAGGGGGAGGAACCGATGTCGCCCCGTATTGCGATGAGTTCAAGGGAGCGGTCTTGAACGCAACTATTAATTATTATGCCTATGTTACCATCACCAATTCGAAAGACAAGGGAATTCACGTGAATTCTCTTGATTACAATGAGTTCAAGTCGTTTTATAGGGAGGATGATCTTGATAACTCGGGTCCTCTTGGCTTGGTCAAGGCTACATTACGTGAAATTCAAGAGCACGATGAGATTGATATCTTGAACGGTTCCGGTGGCATGAACGTGTTCATCCATAGCGATGCACCGCCCGGTTCGGGTTTGGGTTCTTCATCCACTGTCTGCGTTGCTTTACTGGGTGCGTTGCTCGATTACTTCAAGATTCCCCTAACTCGCTATGAAATAGCGGAAAAAAGCTTTGATATCGAGCGCAACAAGTTGGGTATCAAGGGCGGGTCCCAGGACCAGTTCGCTGCAACTTTTGGCGGTTTCAATTACATGGAATTTTTCAAGGAGAACACCATCGTCAATCCCCTGCGCATCAACAATGATATCATGAACGAGCTCCAATACAACACCATCCTCGTGAATACGGGAAAGAGTCGCATGTCGGATAACATCTTGGAGGAACAGGTTCGCCTCTACAAGACTGAACGGGAAGAAATCCTTCCACATTACCACCGAGCGGTCGAGTTGACCAACGAAATCAAGAATTGCCTGCTCCGGCAGGACCTTGAGAAGTTCGCGGATCTGCTCTCGGAAGCCTTCCATAACAAGGCACGTTTTTGCGACAAGATAGCCACGCCAAGGGTCATGGAGGTGTACAACATGGCCATGGAACATGGTGCTCTCGGTGGACGCATCTTGGGTGCGGGAGGGGGAGGATTCATGATGTTCTACGTGAATTACCTGGAGAAAAGGAATCTCATCAAGGCATTGCAAGGAATACAAGTCGATTTCCTCAACTTCTCATTCGACACCCAAGGATTGCAAACTTGGAAGATTTAGATCACGCTTGATATACCCACTCGGTGCCCGAACTATATACCTTATCAAGAAACACGAGCGAATCATAAGTTTCAAGGATTTCATCTCCGAGGGGTTCCCTCGTCTTGTGGTCGATGTCGGTTTCGGTGTATGAAAGGGAATATTCAAGCATTACTTCATCCACGAGTATCAGGTACGTATTATTGGGATTCAACTCACCTGCATGTGCAGGATCATCCAAGTAATAATACTCGTATGAGGATAGCACGGTATATTCCGAATTGTAAAAAGTGTTAATATATCGCCCCATTTCAAACACGTGATAATCACATGCTAGGGTTGCTTGGCCATGGGAATGGATCCCAAGGAATTGCATCGATGTTCGTTCAGATCTCGTATTGTAATAGCGGGTGAGTGTTGAGTCAGGTGGTGGGCTGAATCCGGTTATGGAAAAGGGAACCAACACGCAAAAAAGAGCGATTACACCTACTTTCACGATCATCCGATAATTTCGTGAGATCTTTCGCAAAAACACGTCCATTTTTTTGCCAATCCTTGATTTCGTGGAAACCGTTAGGAAAGAATAGCCTGAAAGTACAGATAAGAAGGGATAGATGAATGTCGAGAGTCTCCCGAACTCTAGTGCCCCGAGCGAGAAATTCAGCAAGTACATGGCAAAAAGCATCACGAGAACACACAGGATTGTTGCCATCCACAAGTAAATCACAATCCTTTCCCTCGTTCCACCCATCTTGTTTCCAAACACTATAACCCCGTAAATGGCAAGGGGAGCAAGCAATACCAAGTTACTTCCGTAATACACGAACCAGTTCCCCGATAAACCTTGAAATTGACTGTAAAGGTATGGAAGGATGTACCTGAAGAAAGCAAAGGACATTGCAATGCCAAGAGAAATCAAGGCAAGCAGCTTACCCTTCGATTTCAGGAAATTTATTCCACCATTTCCCCATGACAATTTTGCAAGTGCTTTGCGGAAGGCAATCAAACCAAAGAAACCAGCAAACAAGATCACGAAATACAGGTAGAAAAAATTGGTCCTACCCCATGTTAAATCGTTAATAATGCTAATATCTACCTGCAAGACCTCGTAACGCACCATGAAAAGCATGATGGCCAGGAAAGACATGAGAAATCCCTTCAAGGACGAGTCATTGCGACTTACAAGATATAATTGAGTGAACGCAAGGAACGTGACAAGCAGGAAACTGGTCAAATGGTGCACGAAAAATAAAACCGTGACAAGTAGAAGATATTCAAGCATTATTCTTCTACTGGGATGCTTGTTTACTTGAACGAATTTCACGAGAATCAATGGAAGCAACGAGGCGGTGAGTGCTTGTCCCCAAAACATGCCAGATGATATCAATGAATGGACGGCTAACGTGGTATTGAAAAGAGATCCAATCAAGATCATTGAATCCGCTGATTTATGATCGATTTCCTTTCTTTTCATCACGTTCATTCGTGAAGACAAGTATTTCAGGAAATATATCATGATGATCGTTGATAAGGTTCCACTAAAGAGCGGAAACCATCGAATGACGTGGTATGCATCCAATCCGAGAGCCTCCGATAAATATAACGGGAGCACGTGCAATCCTGGAAAGCCGGAATAGGAGTTCAAGTCGATAGCACCCTCCCGTGAAGCCTCGAGGATGATGGTTGAATGGTACCATGGATCGAAGGCGTTATTGAACAAGGGAAATCTAACGATGTTATATAGATTCACGAGAAACGATATCGATACCACGATGAGCGTTAGTTTCTTGATCCTTAGGTTCATGAATCATGAGCCCGCTTGATTTATTGGGATGGATTCCAATACAAGAGTATTAATTGATTTTCCTTTCTTTCTTGATGCAAGTATATCTACGAAAGCATTTAATCGTTAATTGTTTGTAAAAACCTGCAATTCCTGGCATTGAAACGAGAAAAGGTTGATGGACAATTAGACGCATCATATACATTGATCCCCTCCCGCACGGGTGCGCGGGCACCCAGCAAATGGATATCTCCGGGTATAACCAGCTTATTCCCCATGTTGCCTCTTCCAAGAAATATTACGTCATCTCTATCGAAGGCTGCAAGTTAAACAGGTATTCCAATGAAGCGGGGAGATACATCCGAAGGATCATGCCTATCCTGCCAAGGGGTATACCTTTCTTAACTTCAAGACATTATACAAACCCTCTAGCGGAACTATATGCAAGTAGTCTTCCTGGAGATATCATCCATCACATCAATGCAGATGATTCCTTTTTCTTGCACGGGATGCTGCGATTCAAGAAAAAGAAGAGATTGGTTGCCACCATTCATCAACCCTTGAAAATTTTCAAAGAGATAATGCCCTCTACTTGGCGGCGGTATTTCAGGCGTTTGGATGCCTTGATTACCATTGCCTCACGGGAGTACAAATATTTCAAGAAAGCATTGCCTGGCGTGAAGGTAGTTCACATCCCACACGGGAATAACAACCAGCATTTCAAGGGAAGCTCCTTGAATGAAAAGGTTGGGATATGCATTGGTGGATGGCAACGGGATCATGAAACGATTTTGAAGGCAATGAAAATCGTGAAGCACCACCATCCAGAATTCATCCTTTACATTATCAATCGCAGGAAACCTGCAGAATATGGTAAAACGGATTCAAATGTACAATTCAGGATTAACATTCCCGATTCTCAATTGCTTGATTTTTACAGGGAAGCTGCCATGTGTGTTCTTCCATTGAAGGACTGCACTGCCAATAACGCCATATTGGAGGCGCTTGCATCCGGTATACCTGTCATCACGAATTACGTGGGTGGAGTGAGGGATTACACCGATATCAAATGTGCATCATATTTCAAACCAAGGGATCATGATGATCTTGCAGCAAAAATTATATCAGTTTTAGATAGCAAGAAAAAACTAAAGAAAATGAGCCAAGCCGCATTGAAAAGGTCAAGACAGTACGATTGGGATCTCATTACGGAAAAAATAAAAACTGAAGTATATGTTCAAACATGATATCAAAGTAGGAATTCCCCGATAACTTGTTTCTTAACACTAAATGCTTCAGCATATCTTGTTCCAATTTGCGTTCCCCTGTACCTTGCGAGTGCTTTCACTGATTCCATCCAGTTCTCTTCATGGAATTTCTCATATTCAGTCTTATGG
>WJJB01000316.1 GCA_014729935.1 Candidatus Bathyarchaeota archaeon
ATCATGTACCGAGCGTTCTGAGCATCCCCATATGGAATAAATTTCAACCAATCTCTCGTGAACGGGGTCCCAGTGTTCCCACGTGCACGGGTTTCCCTCGAAGGCGGTATGGTGCGGGATGATGAGAACCTTGTTGTTGAAGCGTTCCAAGGCAGCGTATAATTTCGTGGAGCGATTGAAGGCTGGATCCCCGCTTCTCAACATTGCTTTCACGTCATCAAAAAAATACACGCACTTATCACCATCCCCATTCTTGTTCCATTTAGCCCATTCATACCCGAGAAATGCCACGAATCCACCACGTGGATCATCATGACGCTTCACCGCGGCACGGATTTCATCGAAATCTGCGTCGGTGGTTTCGAACAGGTGATCGTGATCTGACGATGCACCGAATGCAAGCATGTTTTTCTTGATGTTCCTGAAATAGTGGTCAATTGAAAACATGCCATCGCTGAGTTCCGAATGTGCATGAAGAAGACCCCACGATATACTCTCCCTCTGTTCCCCCGTTCTAGTGGAATGAACTAATATTGGATTGCTCCAGAATGTCTTTTCCCTTGATTCATCACCCAAGTGAACGGTGAAACCGATCCACGAAAAGATGTAGTCGTTGGAAGAAACATCCATGTTGTAATAAATACCTTCCAGAAGCGCTCCAGGTAATCTAACTTTCACGGTGGCACCATCGTTCTCTCGATACATTACCTTCAATTTCCCCTCTTTCTGGATCATCGTGCTTTTCCCTTGAACCATGATGGAACTTGTCATGGTGGAACCCTGGCTTGCCGTTGTTGGAATTCCAAGGCTCGTGGGATTGTTGAATTGATCTTCGAAAATAATGAGGGCATCGATATCCTGCCCGGGTGAAGCGTTTGAACTCGCCAAGATGCGCACGTGGTCGAACATGCCGCCCTTGATCTCCATGGTGGGATTGTTTGCAACGGGTCTCGCATTGGCGATGCTATCCTTGGCGACCAAGATTTCAAACTCCTTGTTGCTCTCGGACACGGATTGGATGGTAGTTTTACGCATTTGAAACACAAGGGGTGTGCCAGCGGGTAAATCCTCCATCAAGCGAAAGGTTACCATGGTTGCATAACGTGATTCGATGATAGGGAGGAACGCTTCCTCATCCCTTGTGTGGTTCTCTCGATCCACAAGAAGTTGCCCGTAATTTGGTTTGACTGGATGCTCCACTTGTATTGGATACCAATTGTTCTTATTCCTCCGCTTTCCATGCACACGAACTTGGATGCATCCCCACGCCTTGATCCGGATGGGAATGGTGAAGTGGATGTTGATATCAACCACGTTTCGCACTCTTACCATTGGTGGATCCACGGATATGTTGCACAACGTAACCTTTCGTGATGGCATGTCGTTAGCATCCTGCATGAACTTTCAGATCATATTATTCGTCTAGGTTCGTGTCATCCATACTCCCTCAAGCTTTATTTTTTTTCAGGTTGCACGTGTTAATAGAGCTGATGAAATATGAAAATACGCGGCAAGTTGTTGAAGAAGGAAACTGAAACTTACGAGCTCCGTGTGAATATATCACCGGTGGAAGAAATGGTTGAAGAAATTCCAATAACCGAGTTTTTCGATGACTTCGATGACGGGGAGGAGATTGAAATCGATATCACCGGGTCGGAAGGAGCGATTCCCCGGCGACACGTGGTCAAGGTGAAACCTATCCAAATAGGCATGCATCATTACCAAGAGGTGCATGGGAGTGTCTGCTCCGCCGACGTTGAGTCCACACCGCCCATCGAACCTGCGAGAATCGAGCAACTGGATCTTCAAATTGCCATGCGGGCAGAAGCCTTGGCACGTCACGATTTCGTGCGAGTCCAGAAGCCCTTGGTGGTGTACACGCATCAAGACATGAGACGCATTGCCCAGGAATTATCCATGGATACGGATGCTATCTTGGTGGGATATAACGGGTGCAATCCCTTGGAAGAATATTACTTGAAACAATTCGGCATTCCACTATACCGGAATTCGATTCCAAAAACGCTCCTTCAAGGCATGAGAGGCAAGAAATATCTTTCCCAAAGTAAATTCATTTACATAGGGGAGATTCCCTCTTTTTCCGCACCCGAGGGACCATGGGATTTTTTCAAGGTTCAGGAGCGCTTCGGAACTCGGTTCAGGCACGTCGAAACAAATGAGTTTTTCAGGCAGTTCGATAAATTTTCGGATGATGAGGTGAAGCATGAGCTGGAAAAATGGTCCTCTACTGATTTCGAGCAAGTGGAGCCCAACTTGCAGGAAATGATGAACGAAACCAGGGTATACTTGGCATTACGTCACCTTACGGAACGCGAAGATGCTAATGGGGTCACGGTGAATTGCGGCAGGTTCACCGAGGAACGTCCAGTGGTTCCATGCTTGGCGTTCGCCCGTCTCATAGACGAAGGTATCATTTGCTCCTGCGAAGGTGACATCACCGCGATGCTTTCGGCACTCATGTTGCACGGCGTGTCGATGAATCCAATCCTCATGGGCAATTTCGGTTCCAAGGCTGGTAGATTCGAGGCGGGTGATGGCGAGGTAACCATAGAGCATGATGTCATCCCGCTATCCATGGCAAAGCAGAAATTCACCGTGCGAGATTACCATGGTAGGAATTTCGGAGTAACCGGATATGCAGATGCGAAGGAAGGACCCATGACCCTTCTTAACTTGGACCCATCGCTTGAAAAGATCTCCGTCATCCAAGGCAAGGTTATCCATTCAGTAGATGGCATCCACTGCCGGGTCATCATCCATATGAAGGTAAACGGGGATGTCAAGAAGGTGCCCGATATCGTCGTGGGATCGCAGCACATGTCGATGTGTTATGGGCATTGGCTGGAACCCATCAGGGAAATGGCTTCGCTCCTAAACTTGAACGTTATCTCACTCGAATGATCAAAAGCAACCATTTTCCTCAACACCACTTTATCCAGTGGTTAAGAAATTTTCACTCGCTCAGGTTAGAAGGAATATAAGAATGGCATGGGGCGGTTTGAAAAAATTAATAGATGGGAAAATGCTCGATCCCATTTCACTAAACTTTTTTCTCGGGGAAAAGCGAAAGGACGCCCTTCTCGTTTGCAGGACAAATGCCCCGTTCGGTAATGAGACCAGTGACCAAGCGGGACGGCGTGACATCAAACGCAAAGTTGGCTGCTGGACTATCGATTGGCGTGAGTAACACGGGGATTACCTTTCCATTGTACAAGCCCTTGATATACTTGACTTCCGTTGCATCGCGTTGTTCAATGGGAATTTCCTTCACTCCATCACGGATCTTCCAATCGAATGATGATGAGGGCAGTGCCACGTAAAATGGCACCCCATTATCCTTCGCTGCCAATGCTTTCAAGTAGGTGCCTATCTTGTTGCCCACGTCTCCCGTGAATGTTGTTCTGTCGGTTCCCGTGATCATGATGTCGACCATGCCATGTTGCATTAAATGTCCTCCCACGTTATCTGGAATGACCGTGTGAGGGACCCCATGTTGCCCGAGCTCCCATGCCGTGATCCTAGCTCCTTGATTCCGGGGTCTCGTCTCGTCCACCCAAACGTGCACGTTGATTTCCTTATCATGTGCTGCGTATATAGGCGCGGTTGCCGACCCATGATCGACGAACGCCAACCAACCCGCGTTGCAATGCGTGAGGATATTCACGGGCTCGTCACCTTTTTCTTGGCTTATTTTCTCGATTAATGAAAGACCATGCTCCCCGATCATCCGGCAGCTTTCTGCATCCTCGTTGGCAATATCAATGGCAGTTTTCTTGGCAATAGAAACCTTCTCCTTTATCATTTCGCCAGCAGCCATTGCATCATGCTGTCTATCCACCGCCCAGGCTAGATTCACTGCCGTCGGGCGCGTCGCCTTCAAGATCTTCCCGGATTCTTCCATGAACGCAGAGAAAGCAGTTAAATCATCCTTGGGTGCTCGCAAGGAGGCGATGTACATTCCATAGCCGGCGGTTGCACCAATCAATCCTGCACCGCGAACATGCATGTCCTTGATTGCAGCGGCGACATCTTCAATGGTTTCCAAATCCTCTATCACGAATTCGTGGGGTAAATGGCGCTGGTCGATGATTTGCACTACGCTATCATCATCCTGCTTCAACCAAATAGTCCTATAATGCTTACCATTAACATTCATGTGTGGTTCTCCTTGGTTGGTACACGCTCGTGAGATCTGGTGATGAAAGGCATTTCAAGATTCCGCTTGAAATTCAGGGATCCAAGAAATCCAAGGAAGTCATTCCAAACTCGAGTGACCAATGTCTATTAGGAATTCCTTCTCCTTGCACTTGAAATCTCCAGGGGAAACACCTTGAAGCGATATCAAGAGCCTGTAAGATATTGAAAATCCTGGTATATGGCTCAAATGGTGGTATTTCTTCACCGAGACCGAGGCTTTCTCGAGAGTGAACGATTCAACCTGTTCAAGGAAAGACCATTCATGCCCCTCGGGAAGGAGCACAACGACCCTTGAAAAGATCTTGTCCAACCAGCATAACATGCTAGGACTACTGGTTCCATCAGATCCACCGGGTTGAAATTCCAAGATCGTGAAGGTTCCTCGCCCTTCCTTGAACGTGTCGAGATCCACGGGTTTATCGAAAAGCCGCGCGAATGGTTGACTGGTATGATCGCTGTAATTCCACCCGTCCTGGTTATTTCCCATGACGGCAGGCAGATCTTCCGGTGGGCTGGTCGTAAAAGCACCATAATAAAATGAAAGGTCTTGCATCACCCGGCGTTTGGTGTAATCATCGATTAAGTTGTGGAAGCGGGGATCTCTCAATAAGGATTCCAAGAGACTGATGGATTGCTGACTTCCCAATAGGAAGAAATCATGAGCAATATCGACTAATTTCTTAGCAATTTCTCCCAAGTGAATGCTCGGATTGTTGATGGTCTCCTGCCTTTTATCCATATTCACGAGATTCACGATGTACTTGTGAGCTTCCATTTCCCATCCATCGAGATCGGATTCATACCCGTTGGTGATCTCTTCCATCAATTCATTGGCAATGGTCGCATTTTCCGCAGCAACATGGAGGTACACCAAGTTAAGCAAATATTGTGCGATGGACCTTGGTTCGATTTCCGGTCCTTTCAAGATGATGAAATGTTCAAGAAGAGCGATGGCACTATCCAAATCACCATCAAGGAGGCATCGATTCATCTTTCGCGTGAAAAAAATGGTATTGATGAACGTCCCGATGTATTTCACGTGAAATGCAGCTATTTCATCAAGATTTTTTGTTAGAATTGGTTCTTGCAGGCAGAAATTGATGAAATCCTGGTTCCGTGGTTTTCTTGCTGAATCGAGTAAATTCTTGGCTGCGTCGAGATAGGGGATTGCTTTATTGACCACTTTATAAATCAATGTCTCGTGAATGGTGATATCCTTCACACCCGTCACATGCTCCTGCATCCTTTGGATGATGCGATGGTTCACGCGTGCGCCGCGCTTTGTGCTATCCTTCAAAGCCTTTGCACTCACCCTCATGATTTCCCGGCAGAATTCAGCAATTTCCTCCTTTCTTTCTTTTTTATACATAATGAAATGTTCCAAAACATGTGTTATACCAATGAGAAGATCATCACGTTCCGGGGAACTGATATACTCTGAATTCACGCGACCCATGAGGAAGGTGAATGGTTCTTGCACAACGCCTGCATCTGGCAGGGAAATTTCATGATGTTTGCAAAAATACTTGATGGTGTCTCTAATTCCCACGTCATCCGTGATGACCAAGAATGTATCTCCCTTCTGAACATTTTGACAATAAATATCAATATCCCCGTGATTTGATTCTTCTTTCCAAGCATCAGGAATCTTCAAATTTAGACTAGGAGCCCCCATGCTGGCAAGTAACACTTTCATGAACCAGAAAACTAAATCGTGATCGGCGTGGTACTTCGCTTTCTTGCCGTGGCTTGATTTAATGGCGTGGTGCTGCTCGGAAATTGAGTAAATGGCTTGGTATAATGGTGATTCCCTCTCATTCGGCGAGATGGAAAGATAATCGCCGCAGCTCGCCTTTGCTTTCCCCGCCAATGAAGAATTGCGTAGTTCCTCCTCAACGCTTTCAAGCAGGAGGAACCTTGCTTCATCACCAAGGGCGCGCTTTGCGATATTCAATGCGTTGAAATCGTTTTTTTGCTCCAAGGCAATGAACATATTACTATCGAAGGCAACGTGCATCATGGGGTGTTCACGGGAATTTTTAATACCGGTAATGGCTTCATGACAATTTAATTTCATGTATTGGCTTCAAGGCATCAATCGAATCCATAACGGGAAGTTGTGCTAGTGGCTGAAGGGATGTGCATATTATTTGGGTGGTAATTTCCCCTTCAAGTGCCCCCCCCAATATTTCTAGCAACACTCTCTTATTACTTGGTGAGAGCGAGTGGAAAGGTTCATCCAATATCAGCAATTTGGAAGTGGAAACATGATCCAGCAGGGCAAGATGGAGCGCCATGTACAGTTCAAGCTTTTGCGATTCGCTGAGCAATAATGGATCTCGCGGTTCCCCTTGGATGGTAAGCTCTACCTGATCTTTCTTGTTCCACGAGAAGATCAAGTCCGACGTATTGAATTTCCCCCAGAATTCCTTGATGTCCACCTTTACTTGGTTTATGGTCCGTTGCCTGAATGTTTTCAGGGTGTTTTCCAAGTTTTTCAGGTACCCTTCGAGCAAGAATACTTGGTGTGCGAGGTGCGCTGCTTGTGTTTCGAGCCTTTCTACCTGAAATGCCTTGGTCGATTCGAATCCCTCAATTTTCGCCTCGAGTTTCGCCTTTTCAGTTTGCTTGTTTATCGAAGTCGCACTGCATTCAGCAAGTGCCTTCTGCAGGATTGAAATGCATCCTTGTAGGTTGTTCCTATCCACTCCTGCGAGATTTACTTCCTGCGGACTGCGCGAAATCAAGTGGTCGATGAAGGCTCCGGGATCACCAGCACGTGCTTTCACCTCGTTCAACTTTTGTTTCGCTTCCTGTTCACCTCCTAAGGCTTGCTGTACCTTGTTTTCGAGTGTTTCCAGATGTACCAAGGTATTGTTGACTTCTTCACGCTCACGTTTCACCTTTGAGAGTGCTTTCTCGTGCTTTTCTTGTTGGTTCTTGGCTTCGTTGATTGAATCTTCAATCTCCTTGACGATCTCATCCACATGGGAAGGATCAAGGGGTTGCTCGCATAGGGGACATGTCGATCCTGCCGATTGTATCTCTTTCTTTTGCTTCATCCGTTGTTTCTGGAATGCTTCCGAGGTGGTGATTTTCACCTTGAGATCTTCCAAGCTTTCATCCAATTGATCTCTCTCATGTCTCTTTTCCTGAAGAACCTTGTTGATCTTCCTTTCCATGCTCGAACCCCTTGCAACAGGGAACCCCAATCCTTCAAGTTCCGATTGCACCTTTCCGAGTAAATCCTGGTATTCCTTGATTTCTTGCTCGATATCGGGAATGTCATCAAGTAATTGGGATTTTTCATTGCATTCCTTGATCAATTCTTCCAACTTGGACTTACGATCATCAAGGGAATTAATGTCTGCTTCGACGGCGGGAAGGCGTTGTTTTGCTTTTTCAATTTCCTTGTTCACGCTTTCGAATTGAGCAGTGTCATTCTTCTTGCTACTTTTAATGCGGTCGCGTTTTTCCCTGTAGTCTTTGTCCTTGGATTTCAGTAAATCGCTAACAGCATCCTGGTATTTTTTTAATTTATCGAGCCGCGTGGAGAGGTCGATCTCATTCATGGTTGCAGAGTGGGGGTTGTCAAAAAAGGTGAAAATATCACTTTCACCAATGAACACGCATTTCTTGAAATAATCAATGTCACAAGGTATCAAGTGTTCCACGTGGGGCCAGACCTGCGCTTGATCGGATGTTATATCGGTAAATTGATTATCCCGGAGTTGTACATGTTCCCTCTTGTTGATGATGCTCCGTTCGAGCACCAATCGGGATCCATCGGAGCCCAGGAACGTTATGATCACCCTAGCATCTTCTTCCGGGTTCTTTTTCAATTCCACTGCTTGGCTTTTTCTAAGATCTGGAAATGCCTCCATTCCAAAAAACCCGAAAAGTAATCCATTCACGATGGACGATTTCCCGGTGGCATTTTCCCCAGAGATGATGTTCAACCCGCCTGAAAATTCCACCGATTTGACGTCAAATGCCTTCCAATTCACCATTTCAATTGATTCAATCATTTCCAATACCCCCCTTAGGACAAATCACCCGTGGCATCCTTGGAGTCTTGTTGCTTGAATAGCGCATCCCACGTATCCTTCAAGTTTTCAAGCCTTTCCTCCAAGAGCAGATCAATGCTTTCCTTCAAAAATCTATTCAGTTTCTTGATATCCTCTTCTCCAGCATTCTTTTGATCCTTGTATGGGTCCCGCTTTCGCTTGCCGTGGTCCTGCAACAATCTTGGTAAACTCAGTTCGAAACTGTTTTTAAAATCGTTTATGATTTCCCGTGACATCTTCTTGATACCTCTTCATTCAAATTGTAAACTCACGCAACGACTAATTTCGTGATCTCCCTTGAAAGCTGGGAGTAATAAATGCTTGCCTTTTAACAAGGTTCTAATATTAAATCAGGTCCTAGAGGTTATCCACATGCACCTCCCAAACCTTTGCCATCGCGTGGTTATTGTTGAACTACCACGCCCTAACTAACTAAAGGGGCGGGTTTTCTCTCGCAAGACGGATAAAGCTGGAAACGTCGACCACGTAACCAGGGATCATGCCACCCTTTGCATGCAATCAGGAGGTGGTTCTGGCAAGATTCCGGGATATCAGGTGCTTTTCTTGGCATGCCATATTAGCTGGTGCGGTATTGATTCACATGGTTAAGAAAAGGCAAGATTAACCATTTTTTCTTCTTTCTTTCTCCATCTTGACGGTGATCGTGCATTCCTCTCCAAGTTAATTGCTACCCATTTTGAAATAACAAGATTTTAATGTCCTTGGAGAAAAACTTCAATATGAGCAAATTACGGGTAGGTGTTATTGGTGCTGCTGGCGGGCAAGGTGGAAACTGGACCAAGCGCCTCACGAACTGGAGCAAGTTCATTTTCGACATTGAAGTCGTAGCCTTGGCGGATAAAAATCCCGCGGTGGAGAAGATTGCAAGCAAGATGAATGGTGTGGCAGCATACACGGATTATAAAGAAATGCTGAAGAAAGCCAACTTGGATATCGTGGTCATTGCCACGCCCCACTTCCTTCACGCGCCGATGGTGATTGCTGCCGCGGAGGAGGAAATAAACGTGCTCGTGGAAAAACCCATGTGCATCACCCTCAAGCAAGCCGATGCCATGCGACGTGCTGTCATGATGAATGACATCAAGCTTGCAGTCGGCTTCCAGCGAAGATACAATCCCGGTTACATTGGCTTGAAAAATGCCATCGATTCCGGCGATCTTGGATTCGTGTTCCAGATAAATGGCTTTTTCAGGTCATACAGGACAAACATGTATTACGAGACTTCCACCCGGGTGAAGGATCCCATAACAGGCAGGAAGCACGGGTGGCGCGGGTTCTGGCAGACTGAAGGTGCAGGAGCTCTTGCAAACCAGCTCATCCATCACCTGGATATTTACCAGTGGATAGCTCCCAGTCCCGTCAAGAGCGTGGCAGCCAATTCAAGGATAGCACTGCATAATTTCACGGAAACCGATGATAACACGAATGCAATTATTGAATTCATGGATGGCAGCATGGGAAACATCCAAGCAGGGGTTGCATACAACTTTGGTAAGGATACCGAGTTTGGCGTGTATGGGACAAAAGGTGCTCTCGTGCATCGCGGCAACATGGTGGATGATGATGGTAAAAAAGTGCCATACCTTGATTTCAGGCAGGACAAGAAAAAACCCCTATCTGATTACATCCCGCAAGTACTTAAAGGTGATATG
>WJJB01000317.1 GCA_014729935.1 Candidatus Bathyarchaeota archaeon
CGTGGTTGATGTTTCGGGGTCGAAATTGTTGGGATACAAGGAAGAAAGAGTTTTGCTACACGATGGAGCAGGAATTCTTGATGCCCCTAGCTTTTGTGGCAGCTTGAAATGGGACGCGAGATATTTGTCGGAGCCGGGTTAAAATGTGGTCTATGATAATTATCAAGTTCCCCCGATACTGTTTAGTTAGTTAGTTAGTTAGGGCGTGGTAGTTCAATGAATCCATCTTCACCCAAAATAGATAGTGTACTGGGGCTGTACCTCAAGGTCTCTTGACGATTTCCCTGATGACAACGCGATCTTCGGCTTTTGGGCTATCGATAAAACCAGGAGGGACCACGAATCTATTACCTGGATTTAAATGGTCCCACTTTGTTATAATCAGATAATTATCAAAAGGAACCTGCTCAATGAAGTCTTCAATATTGCCAAGACCGACCCAAATCCCCACATTGGAATTTAGCTGTTCGAAAGGTGATGATGGGAGTATTTTCATCCTGAAAAAATGAAGCAATTGTTCATCATAACGTTTTTCATAGTCCCCCTTGCATAACTCATACACCCGTTCAACGAGCACGGGTTGTGTGTCCACAAGAACATCCAAGCCAACCTCTTCCTTTACCTCACGAATTAATGCATTCCGTAATGTCTCTTGGCTCTTGAGTTTACCCCCGGGAAATTGGATTCGGCCATCTGATTCCCTGACCATTAAATAACGTGGGGCTCCACCATGCTCTCGACGCAATAAACCGATCACGATGGTGGATGAAATATCATCTTCTCTCAAGGTTCATTATCACTTCCAATTTCAAGAAATCATGAAATAATAAGAATGCCTACCCGTTATACCTAACCATGACAACAGGACCAGGTGGAAAGGAGTCAAATTCGTTCGTGCATTTCTGGAGCCTGCTCATCAATTCAACACGCTTGCATGTAAAGAGCTTGTTCCCATCATTTCCGCTTTTCTTGATGATTGGAATCCTTGCAGGGACGTGGAACTTGTTCCTGTCGCCGTTAATCACCGGCTACTTCAATAACATCATTATTACAACGTTTTTAGAGAATGCTTGGCGGTTTGCCATGGCAGCAATACGAGTTGGCTTTTACGTGGTGCTAATCCGGCTCACGTATAATAGATTGGAAGCCAATGGGAATAACGATAGAATGGCGACAGGAAATTCCATGAATGCCATTCAACGGATTGGTGGGTTCTCGATTCTCGCGTTGCTTGGTTTTAGCGTGAATGTTTTTTACCCGGATTTGGACAATGATTTCTTTCTCTTGCTGATGTTCGTTATCAACCTATGTTTCTTCATCCTTCTCGTGTTTTACTATCTTGCTTGCGTTTCATTTTCCTTGTCACGACACCAAGGTGTCTCCAAGATGCTATCGGGAGCCGCTGAATTGGTCGAAGGCAGGTGGTGGCGTTCGTTATTGCTTATCTTGATAAATGAATTCATTATTTTTGGTTCAACGTGGATTGCTGCAATCATCATGGATGCCTTGAATAGTCAACCATTGGGTGTTGGATTTATGATTGCTAAGATCATCGTAATGTCGATTGCAGCAGGAATATTCTCCGGATTGATCCCAAGCTCGATGCTGGTAATGTATCACGCGTGGTTGCTGGAAAGCGGAAAAATCGAACGTGCTTACCTTCCTCCGAATCTCGACCTGGTGATTCGCATCGAACCACCACGAGCCATCCCACCCCCGGATTTGGCGATGGACGGCAGGCGAATTCTTGGATCTGAGATTGATCCGGGAAACGGTGGAATGCAGGATCCGCTTGATGTTGCAGTGCACAACAAGTGTCCATCGTGTAACAAGATCATCCCGTTCTTCCACGATTCGTGCCAATCGTGTGGTTTGAAAATCCGCCGGTGCTCTCTCTGTGGAACGCTACTTGAGGACCAAGATGGCCTTTGTGATAATTGCAGGGAAAGCATCATGGGATAGATTCCGAACCACAGGAAAAGGAAAAGAACGTGGTGGATGGAAACATTTCAACGCTTGAGGAGAAATGTTTTTATCTCGTGGGGATTCACGTGGAATGAGAATTCCTTTATATACCCCTTTTCATTCCGCTGGATGGTGATATCTTGAACATCTCCTGCGCGCTCGAGCAAATCCACGTTGGCCACCGAATCAATTTCCAAGGTTGCATCAAGCATTACATTGGCGTTCCTTGCCTTCGATTTCACCTCGACGATCCTGATCACCGTCCCCGGCCCATCTTCTGGTTGCTTGATGGCTGCAATCTCTATTCCATTATCATCGGTGAGAATTGGCGCACTGCCGAGTTGCATGTCAATGCCTCGATCCTTGGTAATTACGGCGGATAATCCCTCATTGAATCCGTGTGCAATGGCAGGAATGAAAGGAACAGAATCTTGCCATCCACCTGAATGGGGAAGCAATATATATTGGATCAGGTGGGTTCCTTGATCTGCATGCGTTGGTGGTTTCGTTCCAGTATCTTGCATCCGCTTGGCTCTCTCTTGGTGAACCCATGCCTCACCTGAAGGAGCCGGGTACTTCGGTCCCCTGAGTAAGGTTAATCCAAGTCTAGAGCCCGATGCATCATATCCATACTTTCCATTGTTGATCACCGCGAGCCCCCATTCATTGGAAGGCGTGCTCATGTCGACCCACGTGTGGTGGAAATTTTCCCAGCGGGGTTGGTCATGGTTCGCCACGGGGCAAGTAGATCGAGTATTTGTTCCGTATGGGACTTCCGCTGTTACCTCTTCTGCACCCGTGGATGTGTCGATGTCGAGTTTTGCAGTTACTTCGCAGCTTCGCCAGTTAACCAAGAACTCAATGTATATCCCGGGAGATCCTTCGATAAGTGCCACCCGTTGCTTGATACGTGAAGTGGCATTAGCTGGTGATTCACTATCCTCGTTCAAGAATTCACGCTCGATTTCCACCATCCATCGAACCGGTCCAGATTCAATCGTGGTCACGGAAATGGGATTGGGCATCTCTAGTTCCATCTGCCTGTAACCCGGGAGGATGTTCCAGCAAGGTTCATCAGGAAGCCAATCGAAGAATACCTTGAACTCCACGCCCTTTTTACCCAAGATATTCTGTTCAATCGCTTTATCCATGATTGCGGATATTCTCCCGGTTTTCTTTTCGATGGTAACCTTGTACAGGTCATTCTCCATGAGGATTTCATTTCCCACATCCTCGACACCTGTATTAGATGAGAGAACTTCTACCCCTGGATCACGCACGGGTACAAGGCGAATAAAACCATGCGGGGGAATTGTCCCGGTGAAAAGGTACCTCCCGGGTCGTTTCACGAATAGCTCATCAAGTGGAAAATCATCAGCATCGATATATTGCACTGGCACGAGCTGATTGCCGATTTTTAGTGCTCGCCAGTCTTTGTCAGCCGCAGGTAATTCCACGGGAAAGCAATCAACGGGAAAACCAGTGCCGTTGTATAAAATGATTTCTTGGTGACCTAGCATGCTGTTCCCATGTTCTTGCAGGAATAGTTCCCACGATTCCCCTTCCACGTCGTCCAAGATGTTCTTTGCGTGCTCCCATGTATCATAAGCATCATCATATACTTCCGGTATACTCGATCCTGGTAGTACATCATGAAATTGATTCAATAAAGCTAATTTCCAAGCTGTTTCCAACCGTCCTTGCGATTCAAGTCGTGATGTTGGACACAGCAAGTGCATCAATGCAGCAAATGACTCCACGGCGCAACAACGCCACTCGAGGTACCGGTTCATGCGCTTGACCAAATCTTGGGTCGTGATGGTTCCCCTGTGAAATTCATAATACAATTCATCCTTCCAAGCGGGTAATCTATGCTCGACTGGGTCCAAAACATTCTGGAAATACTCACTTGCGGTGATCCATTTCACCCCATATTCATCTGCAAGCATGTCCATGATGGCGACCTCCTGACCCGTCGGCCCGTGTCCACCGTCACCTTTCCCGATGAATGCGCATGGTCCAGGAATATCATCAACAAATAGGGGGGAATCTTCAGGAGCATCAACTAAATAATCAGCAACTAAGGTCTCCCCATCCTCCAGCAAGCGTCTCCGTTCTCTTGTTGAAGGGAACCTCGTGAATCCACCCCATCCACCAGGATTCAGGCACGCAATGACGCTGGAACCATCAGGTGCAATCCACTTGAAATTGATGAATGGAAAGGGCGTGTACCTGTTTCCATGCAATTTGGTGGTATAGAAGTAATTCCCACCGCTTTTTGCTATGATCTGGGGCAGCGTGCTCGCGAATCCAAATGAATCAGGTACCCATTCAACATTGGATACCTTTCCAAAATGTTTCAAGTAAAAGCGTTGGCCATACAAGCGTTGACGGACGAACGATTCTCCACTCGGTAGATGGCAGTCCGGTTCAACCCAGAAACCACCCACGAGATCCATCCTTCCCTCCTCGACCATCTCCTTGATCTCTTCGAACAATCCGGGATCCTCGCGTAATATCCAATCGAGCAAGAGGGGTTGCGAAGCCGCGAACGTGAAATCATCGTGATGCTTGATGTGCCATGCTGCTTTCTTGTAGGTTACAATAGCTTTTCGACATGTCTGGAAA
>WJJB01000318.1 GCA_014729935.1 Candidatus Bathyarchaeota archaeon
TCCTTGCTTGCCATGGCACTGCAACCCGCCGGTGCATTCATGGTGGATCATCCCACTTTGGTCGATCCTTTCGAGGGTGGGAACGGGTATCGAACCGTGTCAGGTTGGTTCTGCCTTGGCGTAAATGGTGACAGGGACTTCATTAAAGTACTTGAACAGTGCGGGACATAGCCACCCCCGATGACCGACAACACCAGCCATTCCATCAACGACAATATACCAAGCACCGCCACTCTCTTCACGTTCAAGTTCCAGCTTCACGTCATGCCCGGGGAATTCATCCTTGGAAAAGATGAGCTTGAATCCCTCCCGGGCATTTTTCATTTTTTCCGCCTTGCTGGCGATGACCCTAGTGATGAGCTGGGACATGCCAAGGACGAATGGTTCAGCCCTGAGACCAACTTTGTCATCATCAAACATCCACGTGCCATGCTTGCAATACGGAAAGATGACCATCATGCTATTTGTCATGTGCTTTTCACCACGATGGCTAACTTGGTTGCCTCTAATGAATACTTGGTATTTACCGAAATTAGCAAAATTAGCATCATTATCATTGCATTTCCAGCATTTCCCTGCGTGTCTCGGGGGAACAATGGTTTTTTGAGGATGCACGGATGATCTTCATGCAATGGATCTTGGTCTCAGGTTCTGGCTCTCTGGATTAAAAAATTTCCTGCTTGGTAGGTCCAAACCAGCCAGCATGTATTATCGTCCTCTTGAAGGGAACGTACAGGAATACAAGTTACCGGATCCGCTTGAATTCCCAGATGGTTCCACCGTGAAAACCCGTGGGGATTGGATGGAAAGGCGGCGACCCGAGATCCTTGAAATGTTCGAAGAAAACGTGTACGGCAAGGTTCCCGAAGGTGCTCGTGCCCGCGATCACGAGATCGTGGACAAGAAGGATGGGGCTCTTGATGGATTAGCAATCAGGAAACAAGTGTCCATCTTTCTCGCACCAGGGAAACCTCAACCCATCCTGAACCTCCTGATATACCTTCCCCGGGATGTCGTAAAGGCAAAAAAAAATGTGCCGGTGTTTCTCGGATTAAATTTCGTCGGCAATCATACCATTAACGATGACACGGGTATCTTCATGCATGAGAAGTATTTTCCCGAGGGCATGTTGCGGGGAACGCCGTATTCCCAATCAAGGGGCTTGCGGAGCTGGCGATGGCCCGTCACGTCAATCCTCGATCAAGGTTTTGGCCTGGCAACAGCCTTTTGCGGGGACGTGGTACCCGATAGGAAAGATGGTTTATCACGGGGTATTCATCCCCATTATTGCAGGGAGGGGCAGGGACAGCGGGAACCCGATGATTGGGGTGCGATCGCTGCTTGGGCCTGGGGACTAAGCCAAGCAATGAATTATCTTGAAGGTGATGGCGATGTTGATGCGACGAAGGTTGCTGTATTTGGCCATTCTCGCCTTGGAAAAACGGCACTTTGGGCTGCCGCGATGGACCAACGGTTCGCAATGGCAATTGCGAACGACTCGGGATGTGGTGGTGCTGCACTCTCCCGTCGAAGGTTCGGTGAAACCGTTCGTGCCATCAATGAATCATTTCCACACTGGTTTTGCAAGAATTTCAGGGAATACAATGGCCGTGAGGATGCTCTGCCGGTTGACCAGCACATGCTGTTGGCCTTGATCGCTCCACGGCCTGTTTACGTGGCAAGCGCCCAAAAGGATTTCTGGGCAGACCCGCATGGCGAGTTTCTCTCAGTGCTCCACGCAAATCGCGTCTACAAATTCTTGGAGACGACGGGATTTCCTGCAAAGGATATGCCTCCCTTCAACCAGCCAGTCTTCGCCCGGATGGGGTATCATGTCCGCCGGGGACGCCATGACATGACACTCTTCGATTGGAAGGCATACATCTCCTTTGCAAGGAAGCATTTCTCCAAAAAGACGACCAAAAATGCTTGATGACACCCACTCGTTTTCCTCACTGCCCCGCAATCCGTGACTGGATGGAATCCATCATTCCAGGGATACTTGCAATTGAATCCAAAATGATCTCGGCGCCTGCCTGGTGGAGTTCCTCCCTGCTATTGACACCAGTAAGCACGCCGATGGGTAGTGCACCAGCATCGATTCCAGCTTCGATATCGTGAACCATATCCCCGATCATAACGCTTGGTATATCATCATCGATTCCCAGCCGTTCCCTCAGGAGGAAGATACCTTCGGGGTCTGGCTTCGTTCGCTTAACATCATCTCGGACAATGAATGCCTCCACGGGATTGAGCAGATCCTGCTTATTTTCGAATTTAAGCTCGAAATCCTTCAAGGATCCCGTGGTGAATAGTCCAACCCGGTGTCCCCCCGTCTTGAGAAATTTGAGGGTTTCCACGGCCCCGGGAACCAAGCTTACGTCCCGGATGTTTTTCTTGTACAACTTGCGGAGGTAAAGGAGGAATCTGAAGCGCCTGAATGGTCCCAGCCCCATCTTGCGAGAGGCATAATTGATCATTTTCAAGACGAGAATTTTCGAGCTATTCCCTGCAAGCATCTTGATGATATCCTTTTGCAATTGCATCAGGAAATCCTCATCCACGCTGATCTTGAACTTGTCGAGTATTTCCGGGGCGAATTTTTTGAAATACGTGAAGGAATCGACGATGCAGCCATCCACGTCAAAGATGAACAGGATGGATCCTGATACCTTGGATGGAGTCATGACCTCTCAAGGTAGAGATCATCGCATGGTATAATTAACTTGGCATCATGAGTAACCTGACCATCATCCATTCACCTGAACACCTGTTCTGGTAGAATCTTCAATGGAGGAAGGTACTGATGCCGGAAATGATATAATCTCTCCGCCATATTCGACTCCATGGGTCTCGTGAATGATGAAGTGATTGAAGCGTACTCCAAGCGATTCAAGTTAATGCAAGAACGGGGATTTACCGCAGCCGGCAAGGAGGAATTCTTGGAAAAAATCACCGTGGAATCAAGGCAAGTGGAAAACCTCCACGTGCGATGTGCGATTGATGGATTCAAGATTGATAGTGATGAACCTGAGCACTTGGGGGGATCCAATAAAGCAGCAAGACCCATGGTACAATTACTCGCGGCACTGGCAAATTGCTTGCAAATCTCTGCCATGCTCTATTTTTCATTTTCAGGGATGCACGTGGATTCAGTGCGGGTGAAGGTGAGCTCCACCCACGACAAGCGGTTCGTGATCAACCATCCCGACGCGCCTGACCCGGGATTCCATGACATCACGATAACATGGATGGTGGAAACCGGGGAACCCCGATCCAAGGTATTCAAGGTGATTCGAAAAATCGAGCAAAATTGTCCAGTGAAAGCAACCTTCTCCAGGGGACACCACTTCCTGTCCGAAATAAAGATAACATGAAAAACCGAATGGCATCTTCGATGGAATGCAGCACACGCATCGAGCCGGAACGTGCCGTGGCAGTCCACGTGGAGTGACATGAATCAGAAGGGGTTTAAGTAACCCCCCCTGTTCATCAGAACCGTGCGTGCGACTTTCACCCCACCCGGCTCAAGCCCCGTTCAACCAAAAGGTTGTCGATTGGATTCGCCGTCAATACCTGCTCGTGTCGAAGACACCGGTTACCGTTCACGGGTATGAAGCCCGTCTCGCACCTGTACACCGTGGGCAGGTCACCATCGGTTCCTCGTCGACCGGGGGTCACGGGAAGTGGGCACCCTTTCGGGTTGGCCAAGTGGCCTATCCCCGGCGTTACCCGGGGCATTCGCTTGCTCCCGATCTCGCCCCCCGCCTCGCCAGGTACACGTGCAGGGGCGGGGGTTTCCGGAGTTCCTTGTCGTGAACGCGGAACAGGACTTTTAGGCTCTCGCTTTACCCCGGGCACCGTTCGTCCAAGTGATACGTACGATTTTCCAGCGCACGGTCCCGGTGCCAGTGCCTGTTTGGTCTGGCTGCGTGGCCTCGCCTAAGCGGGCTACATCATCTCCATTTTCGCAGCCTTTTCTTCACGAGGCTTCAGGCACGAGTTCACGTTAGGTAACCATGAGTCCTTGCTGGCTTGCCCTACACCCGCCCGGAGATGGGGTTTTCGGTACGTTACCGTGGATGCTTTCGAGCCCGTGCCTTTTGGGCACGAGTCGCCACGGTTGCCACGCGCCCCTTGGAAGGGCGGTTTATTACAATAAGATTTCGCGAGAAGACTTACCTCCGTCGCACAGAGAAAAAGAAGAAAAGGTTATGAAATTCCTTGCTGGATCATTCTTGCTTGAACCTGATGATCACCATGCCAGTGGTGAAGAAGATCGAGCCCATCAGCAAGAGCATGGAATATCCTGGAATATTCTTGGTAGGGGATTTCAGTGTGTAACTGTAGGAATCCGCAACATCCTCAGGCGCCACGTCGCTATCTCCCCCGGAGTAAAAGCGTATATCGATGGCATCACCAGCTTCAAGATCTAGCAATCCCTTTCCTCCCACGCTTTTCTTGAGCTCGTACCCGATTTCCACCGTTTGATTCGCATTGGATCGCTTCCAATAGCATTGCGGTGCTTCAGACAAGCTATTTGAAGGGTCGTTTTTATCATAAAATACAGGTCGAATATGCGTGCCATTGGCGGTGATTCCAAGCAGGTACGTGGTATTCCAAGTATCAAAGAATGCCGTGTTTGTTCCTCCTTCCTCGGTGAGTATGCTCATGTAGATGCACTGGAATGATAATGTCTCGTTCCATGCTCCACCCAGGTCTACCTTGAACATTAGGTGGGTATTGTTATTATCTATCCAGATATCCCGCATATCTTCGTAATCCAATCCCGTGTCTCCATGAGCGTCCAATAGCTGTGGCTCGTCTGAGAATCCAAGGACCCTGCTGGTGGGTAAGAGTAGCAAGAACGGGATGGCGAGAAAAGCGATTGCTCCCATCTTGTATTTGCATTTCTTCATCGTCTTTACCTTTTTTCCACATGTCTTAAATAAACACCTAATTCTCCTCATATTCCGAGGTGAACTACCCTGGCATGAATGCCTGGGCTTCTAACCCGCACCAATGGCACGCGAGGCGGCAATTCTCGGATAACGCTCACAGCACCGTTTCTTGTTCTGCTTTCGGTCGAATTCGAAGCTTTTGCGTGAGTTGCACGGCATCGTCACGGGGGAGGGTTTTAGCCCTAGCCAGGAGCTCAAGAGCTAGAGTACCATTCCCCTCGCCATATATAAACTCGATGGAACCAGGAATTCCTGAAACTATCGTCTATCTATCGCCTTGCGAGTCCACGTGTCTCTTGAGGGCATCCAAAGCCACCTGCCCGGTCGTGCACGAGAAATACCCCAAAATCCAGGGATGGCCGCCGCACAATTTCCCCTTTATTCCCGGGAACTCCTGAAACAGGCGTCTTGCGAAGATTCCTTCCAGGGAATTGATATAGCTCGACACCCGTGATTTTTGCGTGGCTTTATCAGCACGCGCGGGTGATCCAAGCCTGTTTCCCGGTTGAGCACGTCCATGTCGAGCTGTTTCGATACCTCGGTGGTGATCTCCCTCAGTTGCGTGATGATGCCCTCTGAATATAATATCTCCCGTCGTATTTCACGCACCGAACTTAACGGTAGGTGAGCGTGTAGACGGAATGGTTCCCTCTATCTAAATCGCAGCGCATCGCTATCAAGCAGATCAGGCAGGAGAGCAACGTGAGCTTTGCGGCGTTGACCCCCACATGAATGTCGGGAACATCATTAATAGGTTAGAGGCTCTCCTTCCCGATCATGACTTCATCCCACCATTTCGCAAGCCTGGTACCCTAGTTGAGCTCCCATGAAAAGGCTGGGGGGCGTGGCTTTCAGGCGGAAAACGGGTAAAAAATATAAGTATTTGGCAAATGTTTGAAGAATGTAATCACATCCACGCGAAAAAAAAGTGACGTGAAAAATGCGGAAGAGGATTCACCTGCAAGTTTTCTTGTACATCGGGATAGCAGCATGCATGGCGGGAATGCTTTCATGCCTGCCGCATGTCAATTTCAATGGAAATTCTAACGAGCAAACCTCGCCA
>WJJB01000319.1 GCA_014729935.1 Candidatus Bathyarchaeota archaeon
ATTGATATACTTGACCCTTCTTCACATCCCTGGGAGCGCTGGAAAGCCTGTAATCGACGGGCATCCGGAATTTCTTGAAGATATCGAGCCGACCAGCATTTTTCAGTTTCCTCCATATTTCCACCCACGCGCATGGACGCGTGTAGCTTCCCACCTCGCATTTCCCATCTATCGTTCCACCACAGGGACCGTTCATCAAGTTTTTTGCACAGAGCGTCACGGGACATACCCCTCCCGTGTATCCAAGCATGCAATCCCCGCATCCACTGCAAAACTCCTCGTAAGTTCCATTTTCGTGTAACTCTGCACCCATGAATAGAGTATCTTGTCCCGGGTACACCTGTAAGTGGGGATTCAGCCTTGCAATCACCTGCACCCCGATACCACATGCGAGGGATAGAATTGCATCGGGATCGAAGTTCTTCAGGGTGGGCCTTATCGAGGTAGCAGTTATTCGATCATCGCATTGCCGCATGACTGTCATTACTCGAGAACTAAAGGATGATGGTTTTCTTTCATCTATCCTATCCTTCAAGGATAGCATCAAGGAAATCATCTCTGCTTCTCTCTCGGATCGAGGTGGTTGAAAGCATCCATCGCAACCGACGATTAAAAGGCGGTTAGACGACTCGATCATTTCAAATATTTCGTTTAATGGCTTTTGACTTGTTATTATCATCAATCATCCTTCCAGTGAATTGTTTAGCACTCCATGCCCCCGATTTGGAATCAGGAATGGAGATGCCCGATAATCTGCTAGAAATAGATATAAAGGAAGGAGAATTTATTTGTTTGGTAAAAAAAACGAATCAAAAAGGGGAATTCATTCCGATTTTGTTCCCGCGTATTCCCATTTTCAAACCGATGGGAGATCTAATGAAAAGAGAATACCTACGGGTTTCAGCCTTTTGTTGATGATTTCAAAAGCATTAATTCGCATTTCCAATATTCCGTCGCTGGATTTCGATGAATTAACCCAAATATGTGTGAAAAGATGAACCATAATTCACAAATCCACACGAAAAAACATATAAAATCAGACTCGAATGGTACGGGATGAGGCTAGTTTAGTTACCGGAGGTGCATTGCCATGAGTCTTCCAGATATTAGCACGTTAGATAACCGTGATAAAAAAATATTGTGCTACCTGATGGAGGATTCCTCCCAAAGCATGAGGGAGATCGCTGAAAAACTTGAAATCTCGGAATCAGCAGTCCGGAAACGTATCAAGAAGATCAAGGACAAGGGTATCATCGAGAAATTCACGATCAAGATCAATCCAAGGTATCTAAAGCGAGAGGTACAAGCGTTCATAACACTCATCCCCGAGAAGGGCAAGGATTTCAAGCGTTTATTGAATGACCTGAAACTCTTTCCTGAATGTGCCGAATTGCACCTTCTCGCGGGTCGTTGCGGTATCATCATTAAGGTTTCATGCAAGGGGATGGAGGAATTAAATGCATTCGTGGAATCTTGTCGCGTACGGGACGAGGTAGCAGATATCGAAAGCTGCGTGGTTTTAAAACCTGTTAAAACCGATTATAGTTTCTAATTAACGTCGATCCCTTATTCAAATCATCTCAATGGAGTGAAAGAACCATGATAGCCAAGAGCGAGACGCAAGAAATGAACTGCATGCATTTATCCAACCACATCCCAGGAGAAAAGCACGTGCTCTCGGCATTCATGAAGGAATCAGATTTCAGGGATAGCCATGAGAAATTGCCAAGGTACGTGCTCCTGAAAAAGTCTAAGAAGTGCATCATCTTGGAGGTGAAGGAAATGCCAAGATGGTTGTACCCAGGTTGTAAAGGATGCATGAGAGTGCATCGAGATGCCCTGACACACTTGATGATCCAAAGTGGTGACAAGGTTGAGGTGCACTTCATCGATCATTTGCCACGGCTGAAGCATGTATTCATTGAAGTTGGCGGGTACACGGGATGCAAAGATGAAATAGTTATCAATGCCGTGAAGCAATATCTTCTTGGAAAACCTGTTCACGAGACGAGCAATATCCCCGTGTCAATTGGATTCACCCACTTGCACATAATAATTCAAAAAACATTTCCTTTTTCCCAAGGTGTCGTCTCGGTACAAACCAAGATCCACCTGCACCAATGATCACAATGGCTCACGGGGCCAGTGATACCAGGACTCAATAGCTATTGATTTCTCCCAAGGTGCAGTTGTATATTTGCCCCGTGATAACCCGGGTTGTTGCAAGCAACCAAGTAACCTCTAACAGGTCTTCGGGTTGCAATTCTTTCCTCAGGAGTTGGCTTGACGTGATCCGTTCAACGACCTCGCCCCTACCGGTATTCCTTTCATTCATCTTTTTCCTGATTGATCGTTCGTGTCTAGCCGTGAACACGTAAGTCGGTGAGATACCATTTACGTTCACGTTACTTTCCGCGGCTTCAAATGCCGCGTAATGAATGAGATGTGCCAATGCTGCCTTTGCAATTCCATATGGTGCTTTCCCGTGGGATATTTTCTTTGCCGAGCTTGAGACGAAATGCACGATATTTCCCGAATCCTGGATATCTTGCTTCACACCATCCTCCATGTGCTTGAGGGCGTGTTTCGTGATCATAAAAGCGGAACGCAGATTCACCGCTAGAACCCGGTCGACATCTTCCATGTTGAATTCCTTGATCGTTCCTGAGACCAAGCTCCCACCCACACAGTTGACCACTAAATCTACGTGTCCCATTTTTTCAATTGCCCGATCGAAGAGGCGTTGAACATTCGATTCAATGGTAAGGTCGCCTGGCACGTGACTGGTGTTACTTGGATACTTGCCATCCCAAAACTCGGCGATATCGCGCCTGCTGGCAGTGAAGATACGCTCGAACCGAGGATGGAAAGCTTTGAGAATAGCACGACCGATTCCACCTGAGACGCCAGTAATAATCGCTACACTTCCTGGTGTCATGATATCATCCTTCCACATATAATGCAAACTGTTAATTAATGCTAATCCCCCGTAATGGTATTAAGAAAAATAGCTTGCGGTTGTGGATCATTTGAAACCGGCTGAAAGCAAAAACGCCTTCTTGGAAAGATATCACGAGCTGGTGGACTATTACGAGCAACTGCACGAGGAAAATGAATACAAGCCACGGAAAGTGGCAATGTCAGTGTTTTATAACAATTTCTTGCACAGGCTTGATGAAATCCTTGGTGAGATCCATAGCCCGGTCATTCAAGCCATTATCGAACGGATTCGCATCAAGGTTAATTATCTAACGCAATTTACCGAACGAAAGCGCGTGCATGATTTAGCGGAGAAGATGGTCAACCGGCTCACGGAAATCGGGATGGAATTATATGCCATTCCAGACTTGGAGTTCGTCTTGGAAACGACCAAGGATATCGAAATCAACGTGCTTTTTACTTGTTGTCCAGAATTCCATTGCGATGACGACCGAGACGGTGGAAAAACCTTGGGTTGCCGGGGCACCGTGCACCGTGTGTCGGTTAAAAAAGATCAAGATTTACAGGCTGCAGTTCGGTTGTATTACGAGAAATACTGCAGGGGATGCCAAAACCTGAACCGGGTAGAAGCCTCATTTGCCAAATAGTGATGGATAAGTGAAGGTTTCGGGTCACCTTTATAATACCACCACAAGCTTCTAATCTTCTCGATGGCTTGATTGGACCACCTAGTTTACATGGTTGGGTTGAACATGGGAGCACAAGAAATTGTACCTGGCATACATTGGACAGGCGTGAATGATTACACGAATGATTTATTCGAAGGAATATGGCCCATCCCCCACGGGGTTTCCATAAATTCTTACGTGGTGAAAGGAGACAAGATAGCCTTGATAGACCTCGTGAAGGCTGGAGGAGGCGGTTCCTCGGAAAATCTCATAGATCAACTTGGTTCCATCGGCATTAAGATGAAGGATATCGATTACCTGGTCATCAATCACTTGGAACCCGATCACACTGGATTCTTGAATCACATCAGGGAGCTTTGCCCGAATGCGGAGATTCTTTCCTCTGAAAAGGGGGTGCCCCTGGTGGAAGCCTTTTACGGGATGAAGGAAGGCGTGCGGGCGGTTAAGGATGGCGAGAAGCTGGATCTAGGGAATGGAAAACAGCTGGCGTTTTATTACGCACCCAACGTGCATTGGCCGGAAACCATGGTCACCTATGAGGAATCATCTGGCGTGCTATTTCCATGCGATGCCTTTGGATCCTTCGGGGCGTTCAAGGGATACATTTTCGATGACCAGATCACCCCAGAAGATCATGAATTCTTCGAACGGGAGACCTTACGATATTATGCAAACATCGTTGCCACTTTCTCGAATTCGGTCATCAAGGCTATCGAGAAACTGGGTGCTTTGGATATAAAGGTAATAGCACCCTCCCACGGATTGATATGGCGGGAGAACCCAGGGGAAATCATCAAGCGGTACCAGCGTTATGCAAGTTACATGAGTGAGGAAGCCGAGCCAGAGATCACGGTTATATGGGGGACCATGTATGGTAACACGGAAACCATCATGAGAGCTGTATTGCGTGGCATTGCACAGGAAGGCATTCCCGTCAAGATCCACAAGGTTCCCGAGACGGATGCCTCGTGGGTGCTTGCCTCAGCATGGCAATCTGCTGGATTGGTCATTGCCATGCCAACCTACGAGTATAACATCTTCCCTCCCATGGACTACATCCTGAACTTGATGAAATTGAAGCATTACTGGCACAAGAAGGTGCTTCGGATTGGCTCCTTTGGCTGGGTTGGGGGGGCACAGAAGCATTTTAACAATAGAATCGAGAGAATGAATTGGGAATGCATTGGTCCCTTGGAATACCAAGGGGCACCCACGGCAGAAGATCTAGCCCTCGCCGAGAAGAAAGGAAGGGAATTGGCGATGGCAGTGAAGAAAATCCCTTCTAAAAGGTGATTAATCATGGATTTTAGCTTGACGAAAGAACAGGAAGCCTTGCAGCAAGAAGCAAGGGAATTTGGTATCAAGGAAATACTTCCAGTTGTGCATTACTTCGATAAACACGATCAGATGCCAGTCTACCTTATACGTAAGGCGCACGCTGCCGGCTTGAGTAACCTTACCATCGAGGAAAAATACGGTGGCAAGGGTTTTGGTTTGATGGAGAGCGCTATAGTTGTGGAGGAGATCGCGGCAGCCAGCCCCGCCATGGGTACCAGCATCTTCGGGAACACCCTGGGAATGGAGCCATTGATGATGTCGGACAACGAGGGGGCGAAAGACCATTACTTGCCCATTTTTGTCAAGGAGCCCAAGATATGCAGCTTTGCAACATCCGAACCTATGATGGGATCTGATGTGGCGGGGATACGATGCAAAGCTACCAAGGATGGTGAAGATTATATCCTTGATGGCACGAAATACTGGGTTACAAATGGCGGATATGCAGATTACGCGTCAATTTTTGCCACGGTGGATCCCAAAATGAGGCACAAGGGAATTTGCGCATTTTTCGTTGACATGCATCAAGATGGCGTGATCACCGGGGAGCCAATACCCAAGATGGGACACAAGGTATCCAATACCGTCGCGGTAAAGTTCGATAGTTACCGGGTGCCAGCCGATCACGTGCTAGCAGAACCAGGCAAGGGATTCATCCTTGGCATGAGAACCTTCAGCAGGACCCGCCCGATCATCGCGAGCTTTGCAACAGGTGCTGCCAGGTCTGCAATGGAGTTTGCCATCGATTATGCCAAGAAGCGTCGAGCCTTTGGAAAGAAACTCGAAGAGTTCCAGAACACCCAGTTCCGCATTGCCGAAATGTACCAGAAAATCGAAACCATGCGACTATTGATGTACAAGGCAGCCTGGGAAGCAGATAGTGGCATGGATCCCACCGTCTCCGCATCACTTACCAAGTTCTATTCCACCGAGAAAGCGCAAGAGGTTGTCATGTCGGCACTCCAGCTCTTCGGGGGTTTTGGGTACACGGATATGTTCCCGATAGAGCAAATCCTTCGAGATATCAGGGTACTCACGATATACGAGGGAACGTCTGAAGTACAAAGGATAGTGGTTGGCAGGCATGCAATGAATGCATACAAGCCTGCAATGCCCCCATTAGATGAATTAGTCAACTTGCGGGCAGACGACCCGAAGAAAGCCGCTGAAGAAGGCATGCCCGAGCAGAAGGTATGGCGCTGCAGGATATGTGGCCACATGCATTATGGGGATGAACCCCCGGACGAATGCCCCGTGTGCAGGTTCCCGAGCTCTGCGTTCAAGAATGTGTGGCCAAAGGAATGAAGGTTCTCATTCCCTATTTTCTATTTTTGGGTGAATACGGTCGTTGATATCGCGCTTTTCCTGAAAACTTTTCGCCCTTACTTGAGCGCGCGGTTTCACCAAAATCCTCCAAAAAAGAGGTGGGATTGGAGTTGATTTTATAACTCCTTTGGATAGCACAAGTATTCTGCGGAGGTCGCCACGCGCCCGCACCTCTTGCAAATGAAATTGGCTTTCTTGACATGATCGATGAATACCTCATCGATGCCAAACGTGCTGCGATGGCAGAGGTGATTTTCATGGTTCGAGTGGTCGTGGGAGTCCTCCTTGAATTCTTCTGGCATGTGTTTCACCCGTGGATGATCTCATTTTTCCAAATAACACAGGAAACTAGTACTAGTTCTCTAAAAAATATTCCGCGCATTAAACCATCACGCTTATCCAGGTCATCGAAATACAGGTTTTTCGTTATACTGGAAAGGCCAAGTATCAACCCCCACCTAAACTAAAGGGCATGGCTTTTTCCCCCAAATCGTGTGAGATTCACTGGTTCAATCCTCGATCAATCTCGTATCGATGTTCCCTGGGCCCCCGTTATCCTTCGTGTAATTGGTAACATCCCTGAACGAGCATTTCTCGTTACAGTTCGGACAGGTTTCCACGGATACCGAGTCCCATTCAAATATCTTCTTGCACTTGTCACATTGGAAAAAGGGCATATGATATTCACTCATGGTAAATTAAATGAAAAACCTTTATCTATGTTGCGAAAGTAAACCTGCTATTCCAACCATGGGGATTGGGTGAATTTCGGCCTTCAGGATTTCCACGATCCCGCATGGATTCAATCGTGACTCGTGAGTGTCATCGCGATCGAACTCGCGCGCCACATCCAGCACGGGGCGACCAAGCACCCCGATGAAGCCAGCCCCTCCAGTCTGGGGCTGGTAATTCACACAAATTACCTACCGTGATAAGCACATGCCAATAGAATGGAAAGCGTACCTTGAAACAGGCATTCCCATTATCGATAAGCAACACAAGGAGCTCTTCAATCAAATGCAGGAATTACATGCTGCATGCAAGGAGCAAGGAGGGAAAGCAGCTATTCAAGAAATGTTTGGTTTCTTGGAAGGATATTTCAATGATCACTTCGCGACTGAAGAAAAGTTATTCGAGGAACATGAATTTCCTGGTATGGACCGACATGTATCTGCCCATGATGCATTCAAGGAGGAAATTCATGAATTCAGGAAGGACGTGAATGAAAGGGGAATTAAGGCCATGGATGCCCTCAAGATGAACAGGATATTGGTAGGATGGTTAACCAAGCACATTGGAAACATGGATCAAGAATTCGCCCCTTTCATCAAGAAAAAACTCGGGATGCATGATTGACCTCTCATGGTTGATGCGATTCAATTCCCATGGAACTGAACGCGGGGAAGTTAAAAAGTGTAGGAATAAATCGAAGATTTCCATCCATCACGCGTTTTAAACCTTCTCAAAATCTTCCTTTCCCGCACCGCAGACGGGACATAGCCAATCATCGGGTACATCCTCCCAAGCCGTGCCAGCTGCAACACCATTATCGGGATCTCCCTGCTCGGGGTCATATTCATAGCCGCATACCGTGCAAATCCATACATCTACCATGTCATGTCACTCGTATTAGTAATATTTACATGTAACACGTGTTCCTTTTTGAAGATAGTTGTTATGCGATTAGCGGATAACCGTAAAACAGGGAATGTGAGAGATCAAGGGGCGTTAAAATCCAGAATCTCATCTAACCAAGGATAGGCATGATCACCACGGAAGACGTGCCCGGTATTTGGAATTACGTCAATTCCCAAATTGCCCTCCTTGCCCAACATTGCATAAACCTCCTTTAGCTTCCTGTAGCCGAGCTGGACGCCAACTTGCGGGAAAATTGGATCACGATCACCAGAAACGATGAAGGTAGGCTGAGGTGCCCTGGCAGCCATGATATCAGGAAGATCAAGGTACTGCATGATGCTTGGCACGTGATTACATGCACAATGGTGCATCGCGAACGTGGAGTGTCGCCAGCTGCAAAAGTAACCTGATACGACAGACGCATCTAACCGTGGATCAAGCACACTGCTGAATGCAGCAGTGGTCCCCCCACCACTTTGGCCAATTACGCCATATTTACCGTTCACTTCATCCAATCCAGAAAGATAGTCAATGCTCCGACTCACGTCCCAGCACCTGAACCCTATCGCGGTGTATCCAAGGAGTAAAGCGCTCAGGGAGAACACTTCCTCTGCCCGTGATTCTGTCTTGTCATGGTAACCTTCTCGTTCCCCCCATCCCCATTGGTCCAAGGAGAGGGTCACGTAGCCCCGTAATGCCAAGTCCATTCCATAATAACTATTGCTGGAGGACTCGAGCATGCCGATGGTGTTGATTTTTCCCTTATTGTGCCCGTGCACGCAAATCATGGCAGGAACAGGTTCTTTCAAGTCAATGGGTTTAGCCAGGATTGCAGGTACTTTCTGGTATTTCGCGGTAGTAATGTATATTTTCTGCAATGAAACCCCTTTAAGCGTGGTGCTTGGACCTTTTTCCACTTCTAATGGCACCTTGGGTTGATTAAAGTGTGTGAGGCGTGAAACCAGATCCCTGACTTTCCCTGCCCATTGTTCGTGTTCTTCTGGTGAAGAAGCATTCCATGCCATGTCCGGAGG
>WJJB01000320.1 GCA_014729935.1 Candidatus Bathyarchaeota archaeon
AGTCGATGATAATTATCAAGTTCCCCCGATACTGCTAAAGGACGTGGCTTTCTGGCGGAAAACGGGTAAAAAAGAAGCGGTTGAATGAGCGTCATTTCATTGATGCGTGGTGGCACTTCATGGCACTCGTGATCTTGATCTCTGGCATGCAGCACGTGTTGGGTCCCACGTCATGGGACACGCGCATTACCATGAAATCATAGCCCATGGATGATACAACGTCTCGCGGTTTCAATGGTTTCTGCTTGAACAATCTTGCAAGGTCATGCTTCACGCGGCGCGATTTTACCGGCATCCTCGGGGAGAGTGCCATCAACTCAACATATGGTGGGCTTCTCAATGCAAACACCTTCTCTCTGGGAACGATGTGTTAATGTCGCCGTGTTGTTGTATTGGAGCTATCCACATATAAATGTTCATAATAAAAATCTTTGCACGTGCCTTAATTGACGAAAAAAGGCGAGAGGGGAGTTTTTCACGCCCCATAGAGCTGTTGGAAGGTTGCCTTATTGAGCTCGTAAGTGCGCTTGAAAATCTTGAAATACTCCTCGTATCGAGTGTGATTACTGGGATCTGGTTTAGTAATCTCGGATACATCGGTCCATTTCTTGATCTCGTCGTACCCGAAGAGATTATTCCCCACACCGGCAAGGAGCACGTCACCGAGAGGTGCACCATGGCTTTTCGCCACGTAGCGCATTTTGTAACCAGTGATGTCTGCGAAGATCTTTCTCCATAGGCTTGATTTTGCCCCACCGCCGATGAGCGTCATGGTATCATCGAGACTTGCACCAATTTCACGAGCAGTGTCCACGTTATCCTTCAAGCTGTATGCAACACCTTCTAAAAACGCCCTGAATACATGTGCGGTCGTGTGAAAAAGCGTTAAACCGATGATGGTGCCCCTGGCGTAGGGATCCCAGATCGGGGTCCTTTCACCGTTGAAGTATGGCAAGACCACCAATCCATCGGATCCGGGGGGTGCTTTCTTGGCGAGTTCATCGAGCTCGGCATAGTCCATATCTCCTCCCCAATTCTTCTTGTACCAGGAAATAATTCCAGCTGCTGTAGCTGCACCACCGAAGGTGTAAATCTTGCTTTCATCATCAGCTACATAAGGGTAGTTGATAAGCAATGGACTCAGTTTCATGGATGCACGATCTTGGATGATGTTATGGCACATGCTTGTTCCGATGCACGCGGTATGCTCCCCCGTGGCGAAGGTTCCCACGCTCAATGCCTCGACTGGCGCATCTATCCCCCCGGCACTCACGGGGGTTCCCTTTTTCAAACCGCTCACCATTGCCCCCTTTGCATCGATTTCACCAACCACGTCACATGATTTCACCACGTCCGGTGGGAACATCGCATTGGGAAATCCCAGCTCCTTGAGCATGTCGTAGGAGATACGGTTCTTGTGAATGTCCCAGATGCCCCCATAATTACCTGCACTTGAATAATCCAACGAGATTTCTCCCGTCAGCATGTAAATAACGTATGCATGTGGTGTGAGGAGATACTTGATGCGGGACCAATTATCGGGTTCATTATTCTTGATCCATAACATCTTAGTGAAACCCCAATAGGGGTGTATGCAATTCCCGGTTATCTCGGCAATCTTCTCCTCACCAATGTTTTCCCTTATCCAATCACATTCCTTGATGGCTCGTGTGTCCAACCACGGGATGCAAGGCCGTACCTCGTCGAAATCAGCATCAATGGGAACCCCTGATCCGCCGTAAAGTCCAGATATGCATACCCCCCGGACATCTGCTGGATTCACGTTCCCTTTCTTCAAAGCGTTCTTGATCGTGTCGTAAACCGCCTTGGTGGGTTTCTTCATGGGAAATTCCACCCAACCAGGCTTCGTCGTCTGGATGTCGTAACCCTTGTACTCTTCCGCCACCACTTGTCCCTCGATGGTGCACGCGATGGTTTTAGTACCTAAGGTGCCTATATCTGTTCCAATGAGAATGTCACTCATGATTCATGTACCTCTTCCTCTTGAGATGATTGGAGACGGATGGTGCAAGTAACGCGCTTGCCACGAGCGAGCAGGTGCTCGCAACCTAGACATCTCGTGGAAATCCATCCCTATTGAACTGTTATACCATTCGAGTGGGCACATAAAAACATTGAATCAAGATCTGCTCTCGTGCCACCCGAATTGGTTCCATAGTCGTTCCATCTGGTACACAGCACGGGATTATTAAACCACCGGTGTTCTAGATCACCCATATGCCTGATCCACCTAAGGTTCCCGTGTACAGGAATCCTGAACGCCCCCATTCCAAGAGGACGGCGGGCCCCCCACATTCCAAGGAAACCAAGGAGATGCAAGAGAAAAAGAGAAAGATTCTCATGGATCTCCAAGGGAAAATGAGGGAGGTTTCCAACCTGCTCAACAAGGCGGAGTACATGAAAGCGTTTAGAATTGCGGTGACGGTGCTGGAAAAGTATACGGTTAATACGATTGAAAACCAACCAATCCTCACTCGCATCATGGCCATGGCTGGTACCGCCTTGGAATACTTGGATACGATGAATTCAAGTGATGATGACATGTTCTTGGAATTCCTTGGCAGGCAAATGGAGGATTATCGCCCTCTACCGCTTTTCAAGACCATCGAGCGCATCATGGTTGATAGGTTAAACGAGAGAATGCAATCCATGCGCAATGATGGCCACGGGAAGGTAATCCGGCCGTGGTTGGATTCGTGGAATCCCTGGGTGGAATTGATCAATCATGAAAAGCATGTCGAGCGATTCCTGTCCGGTGAACCCATCAAGTTCAAGTGGAAATTCACCATACCAATCGAATTCGCCCCTGGTGAGCGCCAAGAAAAGATCGAATTGCGGAAGGAACTATTGCACCGCATTGACTTGAAAGAAGGCGGAAAGGATATTCCCCTCGTGCCAAAAGAACCGGACAAGCCATCACCCCCGGATCCATCTCTCTTCGAGCCTGTCCCACCCCCCGTCCCCATCATCCGGAAGAGCAAGATCTCGGGAACTGGTGTCTTTTCCAAGAAAAAGGAAACCACCGGCGTGAAACCAACGGTCGAGCCTACCAAGAAGAAGCGACCAAAGCGAAAACAAACCACGGAACCTTCAAGCGAGAAGAAGGACAAGGAACATTCCCTGAAAAGTTCGGAGGTCAAGACATACCTGTATAAATTGAAGTACGAGGAGGGCATTACCGAGGTCCATTACCAGAAGATCAAGATAGATCTTGGCGTTGTTTCGTTGAATAAGGCAAAGAAGCTCTTCAGGATCCTGAAGAAATTCGACGAGAAGGGATACGTGCTCAGGAAGCGCGGTTCCAGGTATGCGATACTATTTTAACCCATAAAAGTGTAAGATACCTTACAGAATTCTCGTTAATATTAACGAGTATATTCCTAACTTGGGATCTCTGGGTTTAGAAGGATTTTACTCGTATCGAGAATCTTGATCGTTTTTATTACATTCTTGAGAATTAATTGCCTTGTAAAAACCTTGTTAATGGTCCTCGAATACATTTGCTTTAAGACAAGAAAACTTTTTAGAAATATTAAAGCACACTATTTCTCCTTGTATGAATTTTACCTTAAAATAAAACCCCTTATAAGCAAATATCCGCGACTCTTAGGGGATGGTTTTCGCTATTTATATCGAGATATATTAAGGGATTATCAATGCGTATCACTGGTTCTTAAAATGGTTCATGTCTCCTTGAGTGCAATGGATCATTTCCTGCTCACACTCTCTCCTTTTGTTTTGGAAAAGGGTGTCTTCAGCGGGGCCATTAATTGGAAAAAAAGGTTAGATAACCTAAACTTGGATGATAGGTTCGATAGGTTGAGGGAGTTGGCCCTCACTTGCACTAAAGAAACGCTTGAAGGCTTTGAGGACGAAATAAAGACCTATAAAACAATCGATGAGTTTAGAGATTGGCCGGTGTCCATAGAGGATAAAGAGGTATACGACTGGATATTCTATCCATTG
>WJJB01000321.1 GCA_014729935.1 Candidatus Bathyarchaeota archaeon
GGCATGATGATGATGGCACCGGGCGGGGCGGCAGCAGGTGGTGGCATTGCGGGTTCTGGACAACAAACAAAATCATGCCCGAAATGCGGTGCATCAAACTCGGTGGATACCAAGTTTTGCAGGAATTGTGGGTTTAATTTCCCTGGTGCCGAAGATGATGACGGGAATGGACCGAAGTTCTGTCCTGAATGCGGCGCGAAGACAGGAGGCGCCAAGTTTTGCCCTGAATGTGGGAATAAGCTGGTTTAATCCTGCCAACAATTTGCTATATCTATTCTCTTTATTTTTTCCATGGCATGTTTTTTTCAACGACCCAATGGAATTGAGGATGAATGGAAATAAGATCGTGGCTTCCCGGAAAAATTTATATGGTTGAAGGCTAATCTCCTACTTGTAACAAGCTAGTTCTTAACAAGGTATAGCAATGAACCAAGGAAGTGGGTACAAACACATGTCAGAAGAACAGGATTCGCAAGCACTCACGATGACCTGTGATACCTGCGGTGCAGTGTTTCCAATCTCTCCCGAGGATCTCGTGGTAACTTGCAGTTATTGCGGGGAATCATACGATGTGGAGGGAAAGAAGATCCCCGATCATCAAATGCTGCCATCAAAGGATATCAACGAGATACGCGCCAATTTCGAGGAATTCTTGAAGAGAAATCGCGCTGAATCGGGAAATATCGTGGAACTCCGGGCTAATTACATTCCATATTGGGTGGTGCCATTCGAGTCAGATACGCATTACTACGGCGTGAAAACCAGCACGGTTACAAGGTACAAGACGGTCACGTACAAGGATTCGGAGGGAAACACGAAAACCAAGAGAGTTCCATACACTGTCACCGTGTACCGGGATGAGGAAGGAGACTTCCACAGGTCAGGTAGAGAAAACGTGATAGCACGCAAGCATACGGCTTTTTATGGCTTCGATCATTTCCAAAAAGGTTTATTCTTGGACAACATCCAACCCTTTGATTTCAATGGTGTCAAGGAGCATAATGCGGAATTTATCAACGCGGAAGTAGACGCAGGTGAATCCCAGCAAAATGCTTATGGCCGGATAGAGAATCATAATAGAAGTATTGCTGCAGGCAAAGTAAGCAAGCTCGTACGCTGTGACTCGAATATTAACCTGCAATATCCCATCTACGTGCATGCACCCTTGTGGCAGGCACGATACAAGTATCAAGGGAAGATATACAAGATGTCAGCATCGGGAGACACTGGCACCGTCTTGAAAGGTGAAATCCCCCTTTCGTTTGCCCGGAGAATGATGAATCTTATCATCGGTTTGGCAATCATGTTCACCGGGATTATCTTGGGTGAATGGCTAGGATTCCAAATCCTCGTAGCGGGAGATGATAAGGGCTACATCATGATTATTGTTGGATTGGTGATGATGGCTCTCTCGTTCTTCTTCACGAGAACCGCATTCAAGATGCAACTTGAAAAATCCGAGAAGATTAAAAAACCGAAGAAGAGGAAGAAAAACAAGGAGGATAACTAACCATGGTGCAAATTGAATGTCCCGAATGTGCCGCGGACCTGAATGTTCCAGCCTCATCACCCATCCATACCTGCGATTATTGTGGTAGTGCCATTCAAATTTCTCAAATGATTGATTCAGGTGCGGAGACCGGGGCAACGGAAGATCAAAAGAAGCAATTCATCATCCAAGATCATTACATCATCCGGTGCAAGTACAATCATGATCAAGTGAAATCCTTGCTTGTTGATTGGGTACAAAAAATACCGGGAGCACCGCAAGATTTCGAAGGTGCCGCCAATATCAACCGGATCGACTTGAAATTTTACCCGTTATGGGTTGGCGAGATTGCTGCAACCAGTGATTATGTTGGATTGGACGATTGGCCGAGATTCAGCAAGCCAGCACATGACAGGCCTGGATGGTATGAGCATGTATCCTATTACAAGCGAGAGGAATCCGGCAGGGTCATCAGGGAGTATCAGGTTCCAATCATGGCTCTTGATATCCAGAAACTTCCAAAGTATCTCAGGACATATAACGTCACAACCACGGGCAAAGAATTCTTCGATATCACGCACTGCAAGAAATTGGGTGGTGAAATCGTTGATTCCATATATACCATGGATCAAGCAGATAAAATGGTGAGACAGGAAGCCCTGAACAAGCAAACCAACGAGATGCACAAGGAAGTGAAAAAGATCACCAGTAGAAATGATGACATCCAGCAAAAGGGTTTGTTTTACATCCACTTCCCAATTTACGAGATCTCTTTCAATTACAATGGGAAACCACATGATGCCTTGGTTGATGGATCGAGCGGGCGCATTGTTCATGTCAAGGTGCCGGTATCAAAGGAATTCCGGGTGAAAACCCTCTCGGCAAGTGCCGCGTTTGGAGTGGTTGGTACTCTCATGATAGCCCTTGGATCTCTCGAATACCTGATGTTTTTCAATATCGCGGGTGGAATCGGGTTGATCATCGTTGCCTTGATGTTCCTTGGCCTTAACCTGAGAAAGAAGGCATCAGAGAGGCAAAAATAGCGAGGAGAATAATTGGGATTGACTTTAAATCCCATTATTTCAATTTTTTTACCTTTTCCCGCATTAAACGTATTTTTTCAACGAGAACATCCAATTCTTGCTTTAGTTGGCCCAAGCGTTCCTGGTATTCTTGTTGATTTAGTGCTCCTTTTTCCAACTCGCTCTTAAGGTCTTTTTTTGCCCGTTCTACCGAGAAACGTTTCCCTTCGAGTGCGATCAAGGATTGAAGTAGACCATCCCTAGTTTCAGGGAGGGAATCTATGTCAACATCTGAACCAATTGGTTGTACCCTGTTCCCTTGAATCGATGCGCTAGGCCCCTTGGACGAGCCAAAGAGTATTTGCTTGGATGTCGATGAGTCTTCCTTCTCCCGTAACCTGTTTTGGATGGAGCCAGTGAACAGGCTCATGGAATCGGTGGTTGGATCAGTATTTTCTTGGGATGTTACTCCGGGAGATGCCGGGAGTGCCCCAAGGTTGGTGGCCGTGGCCGGAGATATTCCTTCAGGTGTGTCCTTGGTCTTTTTTTCTTTTTTCTTGGGGACTTTCTTCCTTACGGGAGATTCTGGCGACTGCGCCCGAAATACGCTAAGAGTTTCTGGAAGATCTCCTTGTTCTTCTTCCTCGATACCATCTCGATTTTCATTCCTTTGTACGAAGATAGTGCCTGAAAATGCACCCGAATCACTTGTGGTTTCGGTATTGCTAGATGATGCAACCTGTGCTCGTTCATCATCCTCACGGGACATCCCCGCCTCGATAGTCTCACCCAACCAACCAGGTGGGGTGAAATCATCCTCATCCCTTCCTTCTAACTTATTTATCGATGTGAGTGATTTTTCATCACCCCAGCTTATTGTTTCATCTTCCCGTGAGCTATTCACATCAGGCAGGGATGGAGGTGCTTCTCCTGGGGGTTTATTCACTGTAATTTTTACTGGAATGTTTGCATCTTCCATTTCTTCCTTGTCATCCTGATCGATGACCATGGTGTCCGATTTTACTTCACCCTCGTCCTTCATTGATAATTCGGTCTCCACATCAATACCATCGATGTCTGGCACGTTGATCTTGATGGGTTTAGGCACGAGTAATGGATTTTGCCGAATGGATTTTAATGGTTTTGGATGCGCCCTCGCAACTTTCCCATTAGTATCGATCGCGTGCTTCACCTCATCGTATATCTGATCGATGGCATTATCGATGGGATCTTGGGTAGTTGCTTCTACTGTGGGGCTTGAAATTCTTTCTTGATCTTCTTGGCTTTCTTGGCTTTCCTTGCCTTCTTGATCTTCTTGCTCTTCTTGCTCTTCTCCCGGTGCCTGGTTGTCTTGAAGTGAATCTCTTGTATCCCCAACCGGCTTTTTCAGGATCCTGACTGGTTTTATCTTGAGCTTGAGCTTGCTAGATCCGATGATGCTCTTCAAGGGTTTCACCTCGTCACTCCCCTTAACAGGCATGGATGATCTAATTTCTTCTTGCCCTGCAGGTTCCATGGAAGATAATGATTCTTTTGTTGGCTTATTGGCGATTGCAAGTTTCTCCTCGGGAGTCAAGATCTTGGGTAATTTCAAGATGGGGTTGAGCTTGCCTTTCCCCACGGGTGATTTCATTGCTTTTCCAGGGATCTCAACATTACCTGCTGTATCCCTCGATGGGGGGTGCATTGCAGGGGTTTCCGGGGGAATAGGTTTCGCGGGTATCGGCCGTCCCATACTGGTGTCAGGCTTCCCTTCCCCGATAACCTTCGATTCCATGGCTTTCTTCAAGTTTTCAAGAAATTGGTCCATCTTGGTAACTATGGTTTTCATTTCCTTGAACCAATATGCATACACGTCCCATTCTTTTAATAGGACGAGGATGGCAGATGCATCCTTGACGAGAGATATGGGGAGTTCGCTATCTTCTATTAAAATAATGATGTTGCTCAATGCTTCCATTAATTGCTCTCTCCGTGATTCCTCCTCGTCAGTATTTAATTCTTTCTGCATGTAATCGTTATAAATTTCGGAGATCCTATTTCGCATCTCTTGAAGCGCTTTTGTTTCCATGGATATCGTAACCCGCTGTTGTGTAAGAACAGTATCAAGCTTAGAGTTAAAATCTTTAATCGTGAGGGGATTAATTTTTAATCAGTTGACCCCCTAGCATATATATTATTCGTGCAAATTAAGACTGAACACATCACAAGAGATGAAAACGTAATGGGTGACGAAGAGCTTAATTTTGATGATCTCGATAGCTTGGTTGAACCAGTCGACAAGCCTAAGAACAAGGAGAAAATGATCGAAGTCCTTGGTACAGCCTTTGATAATGGCACACCATTCATCGATTACTGTAAAATGTACGTGTATGCATTAATGCCGATGGATGCTGATGGGAACGAGTGGAAGGAATACTCATTTATCAGGGAAGATGGAGCCCTCACGAAGGACAAGCGAGACAAGGAAATGGCATTTCTAGTGATCAAGGAAGAGGTAGTCCGCGGCCTTCCTGAAGTTGTGGAAGGATTGAACGTGACGAAAGTAAACGAGATAGCAGATGATCATGTCAATGACCCCAAGGGATTCATTGCGGATTTAATGGAAAAGATGCCAGAATTGCCGCTCATCCGTGAGAAGGGAGAATTGCAAAAAGCCATCGATCTCGTAAAAAGCGCGTGATCGTGAAAACGTGCTTAATTCCTTTCACACCAGGTGATGAAATGCCCGTCAAGGAAATTGATGAGTTATTCAAGAATATCAAGAATAAGTTTGACAAGAATTCCAATGGATGGAAGGTCTTGTCGGATATCGATCCAAGGGGGAACAAGGATCTTTTCATTTCAAAAGATTCGGAATTATGGCAAGTAAAAGCAAAAACCGTGAATCCGATGGCTAAAATCGCCAAGGGATTTCACGTGAGAAATCTAGATGATGAAATACAAGACATGATCGAGGAAAAGGGGCAAAAAGGGGATAAATTGCTTTTTTCCATGCTCATACCCCAGGAAAATAATGCTATAATCGCTCAAGGTATTGAAAGCTTCCAGAAAGAACAATCAAATTGCCTCAAATCGATGCTTGCGGAAAAGAACAAGAACATGGAACGGGATCTCACCCACGAGGTTGAACGTGAATTTGAAAAACGCCATCCCATGCGTGACCTGTTCATGTAGGCATTTTTTCCCACTAATTTGAATAGAGCGAGGGACTTTCTTTTTGTTTCCATGAAGATCATTTGCACGTCATTATTAAGATTCTCGAGCCACGCTAGTAATGCGACGTGCCGGCAGGTTTTTTTAAATACTCTCTCGAAATAACAAGGGATAAGGAGATGAGTTCAATTTGGTTTGGCGTTCTCCCACCTTTCATCATATAGAAGGGTGGAAAGGGGCCTAAATATCTTGAAAATCTCTCCTGACGTTAGATTAATGATCCATTAAAACAAAAGAACGGTGGTAAATATTGTCAAAATTCCATGCATTGTCGCTCGGGCTCTTAAAGGCATCCATGTTTGATTCGGTTGTAAGCACTGGGCGCACGTTGCTTGAAAATGCCAACCTCTTAGGCCAGGCAGAAGATATCTTTTATTATTTCACGCACTTTCCCATTCGCAACTGGTTCAAGCTCTACAATAAGATGGACATACGCCACGAGGAAAACATCCCGCGCAAGGGTGGAATGATTGTCGTTGCGAATCACCGCAGTCACTTGGACCCGATTTTCATCTCTTCGGCGACGTTCAGGAAGATTCACTGGATGTCCAAGATGGAGAACTTCGAGCAACCCATCATGAAATCCGTATTCAGCATGTGGAGCGCTTTTCCCGTGGAGAGGGGCAAAGGTGATACGAGGGCACTCAGGACCGCAATCGACCACTTGAAAAATGATCGTTGCATTGGGGTTTTTCCCGAGGGTACCAGGTCAATAGACGGAACCATGGGACATTTCCACAATGGCGCAGCAAAACTCGCCGTGATGACGGGAGCAACGTTGATGCCGTGTGGCGTGACTGGCACGTATCAGGTTCTCAAGAAGGGTAAAACCGTACCAAAACCCGTGAAGGTAATAGTTAATTGGGGAACCCCGGTGCCAACCCACGAGGTGAAAGGACAGCACGAAAACTGGGATCTCGTGAAGTCCTACACCACCAGGATAGAGAAGCAGATCCATGACTTGGTCGGTGAAAACGCAAAGTGAGCAAGAACCTTCTCGAGCGTTTGGGAAAGGTTTCAGACGAGCTCCTTATCCCGTTCCTAAAAATCACCGAAACGATTGGATTGGGGCCCGCGCTGAAAAAAAACACGTGGAAAGTTTCCAATCATGTCTTGGCAACCGCGTTGAATTCTCTTTTCAAGTTCAACATCGAGGGAAGGGAAAACGTGCCAATGGAGGGTGCGGCGATTCTATGCACCCAAAAATGCTCGGGAGTGTATCCCTTCATGTCTTGGGTGATTGCAAGCAAATGTGCTAACAGGAAGGTATACCAAACTTTCGATAATTCATATTTCACGATTCCCGCCATTCGATCTTGGCTGAACTATTGCGATGCAATCGAGGTGCAAGATGGTGAATTGAACCCGCATGCAATCGAATACTTGACTGAAAAGTTGCAAGAGGGAGAGTTAATTGGAACTAACCTCTTCTACGATGAGCATGATGGGGAATCCGGGATGATCCTGAATGAGAAGCTCGGTATTTTGGCGCTTGATTACAAGGTTCCCATTATCCCGATTCACGTGCCAAATGCAGGACAGGCATTTAACCTGAAAACGGGGGAAATATCCTTCAACCAGAAACTCCTTGCTACCGTGAAGGCACCAATCACGGATCACGTGAAGGGAGGGATGAAAGCCTCGGAACTCATGGAAGTCGTGAAGAAGTCTTTAAAGGAAAAATGAGTAAGAATTGAACTACTACGCCCTAACTAACGAAATAGCGTGGATTCTTCCTTCATCGACCACTGCCGTCTTCGTTGTTGATGGAGCTTCCACCGCTTCGGGTCTTCCACGGTCTCCAGAAGTGTGACTTCCCGTGGTTCTCACGGTAGATTTAGTGATGATGGTACCGTTTCTATCTTCGAGAAGGATCATTTTCCTTCGGATTCCAAGTTCCTCGACGCGTTTTGCATCCTGGTCGTATTGCGTCCCACACGCGGCGCATATCCACTCCCGATCCGATAGCTCGAGGGCATCGTGCTTGTACCCGCAATTTGAGCAGAGCTTGGACGAGGGGTAGAAGGCGCCTAAAGGGGCGGGTTTTCTCTCGCTAAAAAGGATAAAAAATTATAGTTCCTTCATTTTTTCGAAGGTTTCTTCCATTAATTTTCTATATTTATCATTATTGATATTCTTCAAGATTTTTTCGGAGGATTCAAGCAATAATGCATGCCCTTTCATGCTATTCTCATCCTTCCTGAAGATCATTGCAACCACGCATTCTGGTTTACCGACGACCTTTCCCTTGAAGCCAGAATAAAAGGAGATGACCTTCATGTCTCCCGTTGACATGCGGGAGAATCCCGCATCGGTGGAATATTGGCGATGTGCGACATATATCTTGTTGAACACGCTTTCAGGCACGTTGAGGCTTGGAGGAAATGAATGCAGGAGCAAGGGTCCTTTCTTCACATCCCACCCGATCAAGATAATTCCTTTTGGCATGATGTTTCACTCGATTTCTTCTCTGGGTTCCTTGGTACTTCACGTGATGCTTATTTTTTCACTCTCTTGTTTCACGATAGTCATGAGTTTCTTTTCGAGCTTGTGCTTGATGGTCAATAATTTCTTTTGGCGGATGTCAAACTCCTTATCGTTTATCTCACCAGTGAGATTCCTGATTTCAAGATCCATGATGTATTTCTCCACCAGGTTGATTCGAGATAATACCTGCTGCTTCACGTCTTCCATATCCATTGCTTGCATCTCTTGGGAATCCGGTGGAGCCTCAGTTCCAAAGTGAGCATGTTCAGGTGCCTTCTTGGAAAGCTCACCTGCAGATTCCTTGGATTCTTTCGCGGGTGTATTCACGGCAGGTTTTACAGGTTCTTGTTCAACAGAACCAGGTTGATCGGGAACGGCTGCATCTGTTGATTCAATGGCAGGTGGTTTTTCATCTTGAGAGGGAAGAATACTTGGGATATCAGGTGCTTGGGTTCCATTAGTTTCGCCCATGTTTCCTTTAGAGGAGACTGCGGGGTTTGTAAAGCCAGGAGGTAAGGCTCCAGGAGGTAAGGCTCCAGGAGGTAAGGCTCCAGGAGGTAACGTGCTAGGAGATCGGGAAGCTCGGTCAGAGGGAGTATCATTAACAAGTTCACTTTCGACATGTGACGCCTCTCCCCCACCTCGCGTTCCTCCATCCTTCATTTGAGGCAAGGAAGGGAGGGATTGCGTGTTGTTCCCATTAAGCATGGTGCTTGTTTCCCGCGGTTTCTCCACTGGTCCTTGGGGAAGGTCGGGTAGGGGTTTCACGCTATCCATTTCTTCTTTAATTACTTTTTTCCCATGACCAGTTCCACCCGGCCTTATGGAATCAAAAAGCGAGTCCCGGGATTTGGATCCGGGGTGTGTTTTCATTCCCTTGCCCCGCTTTCCACTTTTTGCCTTTTCTATGTTCCTTCCGGTCCCATCCAACCGTAGCGAGCGGATGGCAAATAATGTCTCATCTTCTGGTAAAGATTCACCTTCACTATCACCTGTCTCTTCAGACACGGCAGGAAGTTCCTCTCGCACGGGATCTACTTGAGGAGTGGGGGGAAGTGAATCCTCCACTGCTTCTCCCGCCCCAAGTGCTTCATTCTCGAGATCTTGCCCCGTCTGTACTTGGGATGCAGGTAAATTTACATTTTTACCCTCCACTCTTGTTCTCGTGATCTTGGTAACGGTGGAAGCACCAAGGGAACCTGGTTTGAGAATCGCTCCTATCTGGATCGCTCTCTCGTGAAATTCAAACGCAAGCTCGTTATCTCCCAAGTTCAAGGAGATCCGTGATATTTCTTGGAATAATTCCTTTGCCCTTGCGAAGTCCTCGTTCATGAGGGCTTCCTCCGCTTCCTTGATCTTTTCATCACGGTCAAATATTGGTTTCAGGAGTGGTGATATCTCAGCGTTAACCTCAAGAACATTGGCAACAATTTGTATCATCTGATCCCGATTATCGGGATTGTTCGCCACCATTGCATAGGTCCTGATATTCTCCATGAGCTCGCTGATCTCATTTGGGGGTAGTGCATGGTCCAGATCTTGCTTATTGGCAATGATGGATATCTTGGCATAAGTTGCCTTATCCCGCCACAAATCAAGAAAGAATTTGCTTTCTTCCACGTTTTCTTTCGTGGAATCCGTCACGATGAGCACGGCATCGGACCCCTTTATGAATTTCGGCCAAAGCTTCTTGAAACTTTCTTGGCCCGCGTTATCCCATAGATTGAAATACAATTTACCGATCTTAACCGTTTGAATGTCACCAGTCATGGTTGCGATATGCTCGGTAGGGATCTCATCATCCCGGATAAGTTTAGAGATGGTTGTCTTCCCAACACCTGAAAAACCAACAAGTGATATCTTTGGGCGGAGGTTATTGTGAATCTTGTCGAGTCGTGATTGGAAGATGGACACGGTTGATTTATCGAGGTCGCCATCATCGAGCTCTTCGAAAAAATCCTTGAATTCCTTCTTGAAAACTTCAACTTGCTCCATCAGGTCTTTTTTCTTGTCAGTAAGATCGGTGATAAGCAGGAACAACCAATCCCTTTCAGTATGGTAGGTGTAACCGACCCTGTAATTGAAAAAATCCCTCAACTCCACATCCTCGAGATTCTTACTAGAAGGTTTTGATTCTTGGATTTGGTTGAAGAGATTCTTTAATGAATTCTCACCCAGGGCATTGCCAAAATATTCCTTGAGGACTACCTTTGTGCCTGCAATCACGAATGCCTGCCGTAACATGTTCGCTTTTCACCGTCGAGACTTGATATGTCATGTAGAATCGAAAATGGTCTTTTCAACATCCATCAAGAGTTCAGTAAATGTTTGCTTGTAAGCCTTCCATTCCTCGCGAATTTCATCGATTCTATCCTTGTATTGTAGCATTTCCTTTAATTCCAAGTAATCAAGAAGCATCACTTGGATATCGATACTTTCGCGCTTTTTATTAAAGAGTTTTTCTATCCGTGCCTTGTGCTTGGTGAAAGAGTTGAAGATTTCTTCAGTAGTTGCGGTTTTCTTCTTATTTTGCAGGTATGTTTTCAATCCAAATATCTCGGAATTCATCTTCTTGTATGTCTTATCAAGCCTAGATTGGATTGTATCAAAAACACCTTCCCCGCGCAAGAACCGCTGAACGCCGTGCATTAACATCTTCGATTCCTTGAGAAACCCATCACCAGTACCCGCGATCTCCCACGGGATCTCGTGAAACTTTATTTCTATGGTTGATGGATCATCCAATCGAAAGATCTTGAACCCGAAATCACTTTCCCGCTCCATCAAGTAAATGGGATTGAATACCAGGGCAATCGCGAGTGGATTCGGCGCCTGCAACCCGGCTTGTGTCTTCACATCCTCCAAAGAGAGAAACAGCTTGATCCCAGGGTGGGAGTGGAACCAACCAACTTGGAACAAGTCATGGGAAGCCATTTCCCCCTCCAATTCTGCGACCAACACGTAATCGTTATCATCCATTTCAACAGCTACTGAACTCAAATGAGCGAGAGGAACCGCCCGTGTAACATGGACGATGCCGTCCTTGTTGTATCCATACAGGATTCCTTGGACTTCCGCCCATTTAGACTTCATTATGGAAGGATTTGCGAACCGGTAGCAAGATACAATGATGGCATGGTACGCATCCTTTTCAAGAATAACTTTCCCTTTGGCATCCACTTTTTCCCACAGCCTGATTTTTTTTCAACACTAGTACTCTCAATGACACACATGAAGGTGCATCTGGATATCTATACACAAATCAAATAATGCACCTGATGGATGATAACTGGACAAGTACAGATGCGGTGTCCTCCTTTAAAAGTGCTTCGATTGTATTCACAACTTACCGCAATTTGGATATTCGTTTGGATAGATAGCAAGGATTTTTATAGCGAATTATGTAATAAATGATCAAGCGCTTCGCGCGTTCTAATTTACTATTTACAAAACTTGTGGGAATTACCATGCATAGGAAAACTAGTTCAATAAAGTGGAAACTGACGTTATTGACCTTTTTGTCGATTTTCACGGTGTCACTCTTTATTGGGAATGCACCGGAAACGCAAGAACGTCAAGATACTCACGGGCCAGCGTTTCCCACACCCTCCATTACCACGGAGTGGTGGGATTCCAGTTGGCAATACAGGGCACTCTATACCGTGAATTCCTCAGTCGATCTTCATGATTTCGTTGTTAATGCCGAGGAAGTGAATTTCACCCAAGTGCTGGAAGATTTGGGCATTAACACTGACGTTGACGGTGATTTCATACCCGAATCGTTGCGCGTGATCGAGGTCGGTGCAGCATCCCAGAATGAAATCCCTTACGAGCTCATTCCCTTGGCAAGCGGGAATTTCTCAGTTGAATGGGTTCTTAATGGATCTGTTGGGCCTGGAGCAGACAGGGAATTCTATTTCTATTTCAATAATACGGGGGCTTCATGGTCCAAGCCAGTTTATTACGATTCTGGGGATATCTTCGATCCCGTGTTTATCAACGAATCAACTTGGCCGAAAGTCGTGTATTACGATGCTAATTATGGACGGAATCATTGGATGAGAAATCCTGTTGATTACAAGGATTATTTTAACACAAAAGGATATATCACCAAGACTGCTCCCGAGCTTAAAACTTGGATGGATATCAAGATTGAGAACGGTGCCATCGGTTCCGTGGTCGTCATGGCGCGGGATAACATACCGGATACCGTTGCCGAGAGCCAATCCACCAGCAATACAATGAGACAATATCTTGATGCTGGGGGAAGGATATTGTGGGTCGCCGACTGGTTCCTCTATTACCAGGGGCATGCTGGCGGTGGTGAGACTCGCTGGGGCAGCAACGGTGGTCGCAACATCTTGGGAGTTCGAGGGCAGACGACTGGTGGAAACGTGGCACTCACCACCGAAGGAAACGATTGGGGGCATCAAAAAGACTGGCCAGATGGCAACGGTGCCAGTAAACGGCCGGTTGTTAGAAGTGATGTTTCCATTACCTTCTCATATCTAACTTCGGCAACCACTCGGGCTGTTGGTTGGTTGAAAAACTTCAACAGCACGTATCCCAATTCGGGGTTCATGGACCTTTACCCTCGCTCTGATTTCCCAGGCAATGATCCATCCGTCCAATCAGGATGCTGGAACATGAGCAGGAAATACTTGAGTCCGTTGGATGAAGCAAACATCGGTTTTTCAGGAGCCGAGCAATACTTCATCGATCTCGAAGCCACGGTGCTCGATCTCGATGGCCTGCCAATTGAGGGTGCAAACGTGAGCCTGTACGAGTACAACGGGACCCATGATGTTTACACGAACATCTCAGATATCACGAATGGCACCGGTCACGTGAATTTCACCGCCGTCGATCCTGCTAATTACTCGTTCCGTGTTAATTGGGAGTTGCAGGGTTCGAATGGAACGCAGGTCAAGGATATCAAGGTAACTGATGGATACGTATATAATTTCGACAACGATTCCATTGAAATTACTGCAGATATCACGAACTTGGTTCTAAATCTTGATGATCTCGACGGGGATCCCGTGGAAGGCGCTAGGGTAGAAGTATTCGAAAATGATACCTTGGGAACTTCCTTGGCAAACTTGACCACGGATGTCTCAGGCAATTGCACGCTCCGGTGGTCGCCAGCAAACTACAGCTTGATGGCTTACTTTATCCATGAAAATGATACCGGGATCGCCGCATGGGATACGGGAGGGGAATTAAACCTTACCGACAGCACGCTCCAAGATATCGAACTCACTAGTCTCATAAATATTGAAGAAACCGTGAACTTGAGCAAATTCGTGGTCAAGGTACAAGCTGATACATCTGGTGATATATTACTCGGTGCGAGAGTGAATTTCAAGAACGATTCACTCGGATATGACGTGAATCTCACCGTGCAAGACGATAGCTTGACATTCTTGTGGCATGCGATTTCCACTGGCATTGAATACAACGTATCCATCGAATATCTCGACGAGAATCCGTTATTTGAAGTGAACGGTACTGGCGGCGGGTTAGATGATTCTCACGTTATCTCCTTGCAATCGAAGACGTGGCATGATTTCAACGTCTCCGTCTCCAAGGTCGAGACCTACTTGAATTACAACATCACCGTCGAAAGCCACGTGGATAGCTCCACGAAAGATTTCTTGAATAATAATGAGACCTGCACCGCCTATTGGAACGATCTAGTTCACGTGTCAATCGATTACTTCTACGATAATGGCACTGAAAATGTATCAATCACTGGTGCCTCCCTGAAGGTTAACATCAAGGAGGTGGCAACATCCCTCTACATTGATAGTGGATTCAGTTACTCTGGTGGCCTATACGAGATCACCTTGAATACTTCACAAATTAATGCATCCGTCGGGAGTGAGATCTACGGGAAATATTTCAACATGTTTTTCCTGGCGGATAAGGCAGGATTCGAGAAGAATGGCTCCCAGTTCTGCACCTTGAACTTGATACCCTACAACACGAGCTTGGAGGTCAATACCACGTCAGCCTCGGTTCATTACAGTTATAGCCTGAACGTGTCCGCGGTATACCGGGATCTCAATCATAGCATTGAGATACCTGGTGCTACCGCCACGTGGACCTTGACGCGTGTTAGCTCGGGGGATTCATTTGGCCCCAATGCCATGAATGAGCATCAAGGGGGGGATTATTCCTTGATGCTTGATACGACGGGATATGAACTTGGGCAGTACACGATTAGTATCGAGGTGCGCAAGGACTTGCACTTGGTCCAAGAGGTTGCCGTGAGTCTCAGCATCGTGGAGATCCCAACTGTCGTGAACGGCACGAGAATCTTCCATTACACCACTAGCAGCATCATCAATCAACCATGGACGTTCTATCTGGAATATACCAGGGATGATACCGGTGCCCCGCTAGATTCTGCAAGCATTGCCAGCTTCGCGTGGGAAAATCAAGATACTGGATCGAATGATAACGGTTCCTTGACCAACGAGGGGGGTGGATTTTACTCCTTAGGATTCCAAGGCACCGAATTGGGCACATACGAGATATCGATCAACCTTCACCAAGAATATTACGAGGCGAGGGAAGCAATCATTACCGTCCTCGTGGGTGAATCTGATTTCAATTACACGGTGGATCCAACAAGCCAAGCAATCGTTTCAAACGATACTGCAGAATACAGGGTAACCGTGAGAGATAGATATAACGACAGCCTACTGATGGATGATGGTTTGGTTAATTTCGTCGATCCAATGAGCAATTTCACCAATGGCATTGATATCCACAACGAGATGAATGGAACATTCACCATCAGTGTTCGGCCTTGGAATGATACCATCCAAGCAGCAACTTTTCTCTTGACCTTCAGGATCAACAAGTCAGATTACACGAGCGCGTTCTTCTATGTTTCCCTAACCGTGGTAGATTGGCCCATAGGCATGATTTTCAGTAAACCGAGCTACGAGGTTTTCAAGAATGAGGAACTTAACATCTCCCTCTCTCTCACCGACACGTGGAATGGTGGAAACGCTCTGGAAAATGCCAACCTCATGGCAGAGATCTCTGGTATCAGCGGTGCAACTTGGGCGGGCTTGCAGCATGTTAGCTTCTTAGAAAGCTCTCCCGGTACCTATTACATCCTGCTTGATGCCAGCGATACACTCCTATCAGATGATGGATCGTATGAAGTAACGGTAAATGCGTCGATAGACATTCCTTCCCTCGATACCTATAATTTCACGCAAGTGACAACGGTTGGGTTTTCCATCAAGCTACGACCCATCATAGCCTCGATCCAGTTGAACCAAACCTCGGTTCCATACGATCAGGATTTCCTAGTGGAGCTGACACTGGCAGATGGTTTAAATTCCACCGTGCTTGCAGAATCGTTCTTGCAACAGGCGGACGTGTTACTGGGATCATTAAACCCCTCATACACGAGCGCAACGTGGAATTACGTGGGGGGTAAGTTCTCATTTACCATGGCAACCACTGGTTTAGCAATTGGGCAATACAATCTCGAAGTAAACCTGACCATGGATTCCACATTATACTTGGATGGTGAAACTTCCCAGAACCTGTGGATCGTTCGTCATGTTACCCAATCCTTTGCAAGCTCGAACCAAAGTAGCATAGCCAGGGGATTCGATGTTGAATTCACGATAAGCGTTGAGGATGCCATTGAATCCACCGCGTTATTGGAAGCTGGCGTATCTAGCATCACGCTAACCGCCGGTACCCTCGTGGAAACCTTCACTAGCGCCAACTGGACATTTAACGCTGGCGACTTCTCGATGAATCTTTCCACTAACATGCTTTCAGTCGGAAGGTACGATGTGCAAGTGCAGGTGGAAACGGATCCAACATATTTCGAGAATGGCACGGCGGTGCTCCCCATCTGGATTGTCCCGCATGATGTGTTGGTGAGTATCACCCCGATCGCGCCCATACCCTTCGAGGAGAATACCACCGTGGAAATTGAGGTCTTTGATCTTGTCACGTCCCTCCCCATCGAAGAAGCGAATATCACCGAATTCACGTTATTGGTTAACGGGGTGACAACATGGTATGATGGCTCCAACTGGACATATTCAGCAGGAGTGCTGGAAGTGAATCTCTCCACCAGTGGGCTCAGCATCGGGGTATATGACATCGATTGTGACGTGACCCTGAATCCATTGTACTACAATAATGGATCTGACGTACTTCCGATTACCATCAGGCCGCGTCTCGTCGAATGGGTGA
>WJJB01000322.1 GCA_014729935.1 Candidatus Bathyarchaeota archaeon
GAGATTGAAAATGTCAGATGAATTTGTACTCAACACGAAACTAGGGATTGATAGCGATGATAGGAAGATTATGAACTTGTTACAGGCAGATCCTGAAATGACCCACGTTGAGATTGCAAAACAGGTGCACAAGTCCCAGCCAGCAATTGGCGCTCGAATCTTGAAGCTGGAACGGAAAGGATTACTAGAAATGCAATATGGCATCAACTTGAAGGAAAACAGGTTCACGATGCTTCTTGCTTCCCTTCATGCAAAATATCCAAATGAATTATTAAAGGACTTGGATGTTTGTCCTTTCGTGGTGCAATCATTCAAAACAACTGGTCAGAAAAATATCGCTACATGGATGATCGGTACAGATTTAGATAGAATGGAGACCATCGTGGAAAGGCATTTCAGGTCAAACCCAAACGTTAACTTCCTAGGTGTTTCGGTTGCCATTGAACCGATTAAGAAAATGATCCTGCCATTGAATTTCGCGTTCGAAGGGCACAACAAGTTCAAGTGCAGCAAGGAGTGTCATAATCTCGTCCTGAAAGCAATTGAAAACGGTGAAGGATACCAGCCCGTCGACCCCGATAAGAGCATACTGAACAAGAAGTACGGTTTAAATAATGATGATAAACGGATCATCATGTTCTTGGAAAATAATCCAACCATGACCCACTCCGCCATTGGGGACGAAATCGGTAAAAGTCAGCCTGCAATCGGGTCCAAAATCTCGAAATTGAAAGCCAGGAATTTCCTTGGATTGCAGAAGGGTGTTAACTTCAAGAAAGTGGATCAGTTGCACCTGGTGCAGGTTTCAATCTCAGCTCTCGATAATAATGAGGTTCTCAATCGCTTGAATCAATGCCCATTCATCATCAATGGTTTTAGGACATCGGGCGGGGAGCATTCCCTTGTCGTGTATGTCTCGGGACATTCCCTTGAAAAAATCGATGATATCATCGATTATTGCATCCGCTCGGATGAAAATGTCCGTGATATCAGGACCAAGATCATCCTGAAAATTAGCAAGGATTTGATCTTGCCATATAATTTCGGCCATGATTTCATGGAAGATATTGGATGTTTCGAGTGCCAACGGTGCAATGATAAGGTTGCGCAGCAGGTGCTTGATTCCTTGAAGGAAGAAAGCACCTGAAGGAAGACATTTCTCCATTTAGGTTGAGACGTGGTAATTGAAGTCATGGAGTTGTTTTTGATTGACCCGCGTGCAGGAGCCCATCCAACAGGGGCATGTATCGTTCGAACAGGTAATAGCATCTTTGGTGAATAACATACCGGATCTGCAAGATTCCGCTTGATACGAGATCAGATAATTTTCTCGAAAACGTGAGACGATCGAGTTTCATGAATTTCGCGAGTTTATTAAACGTGATACCTTGGTTTTTTCTAACGCGGGATACGATGTCCAAGAGAGTGTCGTCTGTCATCAAGTAGTAAAATTCCTCGTTCTTCTCCTCTATCCCTGGAAGGTAAAATGCCTTTGAATTACCAAACCACCGTGTTTTTATAAACCCGAATTCCTCCATTAATTCAGTATGCCACCTCACGGTTCCGAAATTGATGTCCAATTTTCTCATGATTCCAGACACGTTTATACCTGGAATTCGAGTGATTAGTTCCATTATCCTTCTCCGGTTCGCATTTTCGAATAACTCGCTTCTGGCGATGGCTCGTTTCAAGACCAATACCCGTTTCTTGAATAAACCAGCAATTACCCGTTCCAAGTTCTTGAGCTCCTTGTCATTTAGTTCCTCGAAGCACTTGGAAACCAGTTTTATTCGATTTAGGGAATGATCTTGCTTCATGACTTTCCTTGCAATGCGAACCACCTTCTTTTCAAGGGGTGAGAGATTCAAATCAAAACTTCCACGGGGTCCTATTTTACCGGTATTCCCGTCCTTGGCTTCTTTTCTTTGGCAATCTTCGTCATCCATCGTGATCCTCCCCCTTTCGCTTGTGTTGAAATACTCTCTTCAACCACTTCAGCCTTTCCTTGGCAGGAATTCGTGCAAGGTGATTGGTTATCTCGTTGATTACCCCTCCAGTTATAATCCCATCAGATTCTAAACTTTCCAGGTAATCAAGGACATCAGTTGATAGAATGGAAATTGGCGCGTTTGATAATGATAGTTCTTGAGGGGAGCATTCATCATCGCCAGGATCGTTGGTAAGAAACACCCTTTTCAGGAACTGTACATGCTGTTCAACCTCCATTCCAGCCAGCTTCCGGAATACCTCTTCCCTGATTTCACCAGTTAGTAAACCTTCGCGCTCAAGGATAAAGATCAATACCCGAGCATCACGAGAAAGAATCGCGATTTCATCATCGTCGATGTGGCTAGGGGTATGAAAGGAATCCATGCTAAAGACTTTTTGAAGGAATGGAACGCGATCCGCGGGGGGTAAAAATGCCAAGAACATGAATATCTCGTCGATTATCTCTTCCGTGATAATTCTATTTTCCCTTAGCTGCCGAACCTTGTCAAGCAATTCTCCATCCATGATGGCAATTCCTGGATGCATGGGTTTATCCATGGAGTTCACCCCGTGTAACGTGCCCTTCCCATTCAACGAGATGGGATAATTGCATTTCAAGCACGAAAATCGTTTCTCGACCAACATGGTCGCGCATTCAAGGCAATATGTCACGTGGCACTTTGAACAGGTATAACTAAGCCCGTCGACCGGTTTTTTATGTATTAGGCACGCGGGACCAATTTCTACCTTACCGTCACTACTTGAGACGCCTTCCTGGTTGAATGCATCCGCGCCCTCCATAGAGGTTGTTCCAAGGATGTGATTTACCATGGGAACGGTCGAATAGCGATTATTTCCATTCTTTTTACTTTCAACCGTGGGCAATTTCTTTCCTTTCATCTCACGCTTTTTCCTGGTTTGTAAATTCCTCGAGCGCCTGTACTTCACCACCATGGTTGAGGTCAAACCAATTGCACCCATGGACAAACCAAAAATAAACACGAAGATCTCAGGTTCGAGTACTGCGGACTTCCCTGAAACCGTGATATAGCCTGTATTTTTTACCGTTGCTTGGAATCCCAATGCATCAGTGACGTATAATGACACGGTATAGGTTCCTGGTGATGTATAATCGTGGCTCGCTATTTCCCCTGATCCATTGGTACCATCGCCAAATTCCCAGGTGAAACTAGCGATTTCCGATGAATTCACGCCGCGATATCTAAAGATGATGGATTCCCCAGGTTTGATGGTCGTGGCATTTGATGTCATGTTGGGAATCAACCAATGCGACGTGCCAATGGGATATCGAAGTGCAGCATTATCCATGTCTATAGAGGAACCATTGATGGGATACGGGGCATCAAAACGAATGGGCTCACTGTAATCACTTGGATGCAGCAATGTAAAGTCATCCCAGTAATTCCCAAATGACCCATCATCCCAAGTATTGCCCGAAGCGTTACCATCAATAAACGCATTTGAGATTGGATTTTCTAAGAATGTGTTTAGCATGATTCTATTGCTGGTAGAATTACCTTTCAAGATAAGTCCATAAATCCCATTTTGTTCAATAGTGTTTTGCTCCACGGTGTTATTCGTGCTCGATCGAATGGAGATTCCATGTTCCTTGTTGAATCTGATATCATTTTTTCTAACAATTAAATGGGATGAATTTTCCATGACTAATCCAGTTTCAGAATTATTCAAGAGGACATTCTGAGTGATTTTTCCATTAAAACAAAGTGAGGTTACCGAGCCGTACATGTTATCGATAAGATCATTCTCTGAAATCGAATAATCGTGGGAAAAATGAAAATGTATGCCAAATAGGATAGATGCTTGAATGGTATTTGATGTACAATTGATATAACTAGAATTTTGTGCATAGATTCCGTTTACGTTATCCTTCAGGGAACAGTTCTCAATATGCACATTCGAGCAATTATCCACATCTATGGCATTCCCAGCGTTAGTGATCGTGCAGTTATCGATGAGAAGGTACCTGTCGATGCTTGATAGGGATATACCAGTCATCCCCTCACCATCTATGGTGAGATTCTCTATAACATAAGGATCGGTTGAAATGCCATTGCCAGTCTTATTTGGAAAGGCTTCCAGGGCTTCATTCCCCTCCAAGCTGATCCGGGGGTGGAGCATTGATGGACGAGGAGGTGGATTGATGAATATTGGTACCCGGCGTGTTTCATCTACATTCATGGAAGACTTGGGAATGAACCCAATGATTGCAATGAATGCTGAAAAAATAGCCAGAATGGCAATAACATTTTTCGAAGGATGTTTCATTTTTGTCGACAAGTCTAGCGTGTTTATGCATCCTTATAATATCGACCTCGCGGTTTTTTGATATGTTGAAAAAAAGAAGTTCAATGTGGTGCATGGCACCGGACACACTCAGAACAGGTGAGGGCTGATCGCATTTGTTGACATGTTATCCCAATTTGTCCACATGTAGAATAGCCCACCATACATGCTATCACGCCTTGCGCCGCTTTTCAATCGCACCATGCATTCAGTACCATTCAAGGAAAAGCCATGGTAATCCACCCAATCTTGGCTGACATTCCTCGATATTTGATACCAAGTGGATCCATCCCAATCAGTCTCTATATTAATCCACACCATGGTCAAATTCCCGAATACGGAATTGTTTATCTGAATGTTAGGATACGATAAGTCTCCATCATCATCGAACACGTATTCCAAGGAATAATCATCGTCATCAAACTCCCCATCATCATTCGTGTCGGGAAGGATCTTTACGCTGGCAAAACTTGTATCGCACGTGGGATCGTCGTATCTCTTCCCCTGCACGCTAATTGAGAAAGCCAAGTTATTGACGACAGAACCATGCTTGATGTAATAGCGCGCGTGGGCGTAATTGAACCCGTCGTAACCATCACCATCTATATTATCGAAATGCAGGTAGGAATGCTGATCTTGAAGGGAGATGTTGATGAAATTATCATCAAGATCGATTGAACCGCCGGATTTAACGATGGTCTCCCACGTGGTATCGAAATCCCATGCTGTCTTCGCGTCTTGATAGGTGTTTGCCTGATCATTAAAGGAGGACACGTTTCCCCAGTTGAAATTCTCAAACACCTCCATCGGGCGCGCATTTGTCTTGAATGCCCTCCACTGGGTTCTTAAGTAATATCCTGCTGCCAGATCGACTTCCAAATGATTATTTATGATCACGTTACAGATATTACCATTGATGGAACACCCGTGATAATCCAAGAAATCCTTTGTCACGTTTGCAGAGATATCGTATTGCGTCTCGCCATCCCAATCATCTTCGATTTCAACGTATACCCAGCGATTATTCCCAATGCTTTTATTATCGATTGACCCCATTCTGTTGAAACTACCATCTTCGTTAAGAACATACTCTATACTCTTGTCGTTATCATCTATGTCCAAATCACCATCCGTATCCGGGGATATCTTGATACTTCCATAACTATCATCATAAAAGCTTGGTTCATACAAGGAGCCCATGGCAACAATACCGAACCGGAAATCATCTTTCACATCTGATATATCTATGGCAAGCCTTGCATGAGAGGACTTGGAACCCTCCTCTGAAGAGGAGTCCGTGTTCTTCATGTAAAGCTCGTAATATATTCCGACGTTTGGTTTCACGAAATTATCATCCAAGCTTATGGTTTCATTACAAAACACTTTTGATTCCCATCCAGAGACTTTGTTATATCGCGTGGGGATGATCTCCCATTGATTCTGTACCGAGTTAACTTTCGAGCTGTCAGCCCAATCGAAATATTCCCTGTACCATGCATATACC
>WJJB01000323.1 GCA_014729935.1 Candidatus Bathyarchaeota archaeon
GTATTATCTCCTCCAGGCATGGAAGAGAGTGTTTGCATCACCCGTGAGATCTCCCTATCGACACGGGAGGTGTAATGCCTGAATGCAGCGAGATAATGCCGGTAATTTTCTCTCGTCCACTTGGCGGCTTGAAACATGCGCCGGTGGGAACAGCAAAGGTATTGAATGGGAAGTGGTCTTGATGCCAAGTCAGGTGTCTCGAAGTTACTTGGAAGGGTTGGTAGGTCTCCTGGCACGGGAATATCCTCATGTTTCCCGGCATTATGCCCGACCCAGCTGCAAATCTCATGCGGGTTGTTGAAATCTGCAACGGCAATGAAGGGATTACCCTCATCGTCCCGCTTTTCAAGAAAATCAATGATGCAATTCGCCGTGAACCTGTCACAGTGCGTGTTATTCCCGACAGGCCAGGCTGGATGTTCTGGTTTCGTTTCTTCCGCGAATTGAACCACGTTCTTGAATCCCCGCAAACCCCCGTGATCGTGTGTCTTCCCGAAGTGAATCGTCTCGTATCCTGCCTGCTTGAATATTTCTCCCACGGTTGGCACGTCCTTTCTAACAGTCGCATCATTGCACCTGCCACCGTTGGAGAGAACACCAGTTTCATGCGGGTAACGTCCCGTCCAGAATGCCGCTCTGGTGGGTCGACACAATGGAGTTGGGGTGTACACGTTATCCACTGCCACGCCATCATGAGCTAAAGCATCAATCGCGGGTGCAGCTGTATTTTCATTCCCATAGGCTCCAAGAACTCTTCGGGTGAGATGATCGCAAATGAAAATCAGTATATTGGGTTTACGTCTTGCCATAGAATAGCTTTCCCTGCACTGGATAAAAAAACTTGGTTCAACCGCTTGGTATGCTCTTTCCTTCATTGAATGTGAGCATTGCAAGTGCATCACTTGAAAAAGTGCAATCTTAAAGAAAAAAAAAAACATGGAAAGAAAAAATGGGAACTACAGGTTCAAGCACACTTGAAATAGGTGAATTCGTAGATGTAGTTGAACCATTGGTACTCGTAATAGAAGTAAGTCGGTGCCCCCCAGAACTCGGAAAATCCGCCTCCGACGAGTGATGCCAGGGTTCCATAACCGAGAAAACCCACATTGAACGCGCTTTGATTGAATAAATAAAGGTGCGTGGTATCGATGGATATTTCATAAATCCGGTGAGGTTGCTGACCATTCCGGGTTGATTGAAATCCTGAAGCGATACTCACCACGGAATCATTTAATGTTGCTATGAAGGTTTCAGCAGGAGGTGCACCCCATATTTCAATTTCAAGCGTATCATTCAATACCCCGAGGTCATAATCAAACACCAGCATGTCTGCCCCTTCGGAATCAGCAAACGTGTTCCATTCGGCATCCGTATAAATATTTGTTGAATTGTCGCAGTCAATCCACACGCTAAACCATTCCCCTTGTCCCGTGTCGTTTGTGATATCAGATACAAGATCCGCAAGAATGTATAGCGTATTTCCATCCAAATGAACGTAGAAGTAATTGTGTGCCGCCACGTGATCGGGATCGGTGATGATATATTCAATGAAGACCCAATTAGCACCATTCCAGTTTTCCCCGTTATTCCACGAGCCATCAATGGTAGGGGAAGGTTTCGGTGTTCCCCCAGCAAGAATGCCACCTGGACTAACGAGAAACCCGATAATGAATGCAGCAGCGCAACCTGCTGCGATTCCACCGGTAATTTTTCTTTTACTATTCATGATAAACCTCACCATCTTGAAGATGGTCATGGGATATATGATCATTCAAGTTGAAAAATGTATCCGTCTTGCAAAAGAGAACCCGCTCCTTTAGAATCTGGAGTATTGACATCATTGACTTGGATTCATGCCATTCGGAGGGGATTCAATCACCGTGAACGGGGGAGTCTTTTAAGGAATGATTCCCAAGAGGCTTGTATTGACACGCAGCAATCCACGTGGTAGAAGCCGGCATGGACTCGATGGTAGTCCCGGCATTCACGAGATAAGGTTGATCCCCTTCAAGAATTGAAACCAACATGTAGCGTATTTCACCACGGGATTTTCTGGTCCCCCCTCCTTCCGATGGTCCAATTGTAAAACAAACACAGATACCTTGATATTAGAGTTGCTTGATTCATTTTCGCCATGAATGATCGCTAGAAATGGATGAAAAGGACCGGAAGGTGTATTGACGGTGTATCCTGCAGGGAGTTTAAAAATAAGGGGCGCAGGTTCCATTTGTTCGGCCCTCTGGATTACTTTTTCTATCTTCTCCCGATTTACCTTCGATACATTAAGTTGAATTGCAAAAAGGGAATTCCCGTCTTTTTGAACCGTATAAAGGCTTTTTGCTCTCGATAATATGAAAATATCTCTCTGATGGGAATGTATCTTTTGGCGAACCTCATGCATTTCCAAGGTAGCATCACGCAATGGAATTATCCCCGCCAACTCCAAGTACCTTTCCTTCAGGGAATTGATCTTCTTCTCAATCATTTCCAGATTGCTTGAAATTGATAGAAAATTGATATGTTCATCAAGTAAACCACTTCGAGAGAGAATCTCGTGAATGGTCCCACGGGTGAGCCGGGTCTTGCGTTCCAGCTCCATGATGGGTTTCACTTGGACTTCAGGAATAGAGCTTAAGAGGCATGCCGGTGTTTCATTTGAAACATCAATACCGTCATGAGAAAAAGACACGGTTCCCCTGTGAATTTCAATTTTCGTTGGATCTTGGAGGTACACCTCACGAATTTCCTTGCATGTTTGCGTGATCAATCCCGTGCGATCCATATTCACGATAAATGCTGGTCTCTTGGATAGCATATTCAAGGCGGTTCTAACCCCTTGACCATTGAAGTTTTCCCTGTGCAAAGTCAGGATGACCCGTTCCCTTTTATCATGGATCTGTGGGGCTTCCACGCTCTCCTCTTGGTATTCTGCTTGCAATCTCGAGACATAATCCGTGTAAGTTTCGTTGGTGAATACCGTTAGCATGTTTATCCTGGGATCGTGCACTCGTTTCCCCGATGAATCGACAGGGAGTCTCAAACCTCTTCCGATTTCTTGCCGGATTTTCACGGTGGACCGTGAATATGCCAACGTGCAGATGTTAAACACGTTCGGGTTATCCCATCCCTCGCGCAAGGCAGAGTGGGAGAAGATGAATTCAACGGGCTCCGTGGGTGAAAGCAATCGTTCCTTGTCTTTCATGATTAGTTGAAAGGCTTTTCTATCTCGCTCTGCCCACCTGCTGGATTTCATGCGGGAAAAGTATCCAGAGTGTACCGCTCGTGGTGATGGTACCTGTAAGTTGGCATGGGTTGGATTCTTGATTGCCTGCGTGTATAATTTTTCGAATTCTTCCTTGAGCCACGCGCCCTGGGGAAGATAATCATCCACACGTTGTATGAACACGAGAGAAAGGACCTTTATTCCTAATGGATTCAAGACACTTTTTTTTTTCAGGTGCTCCTCGATCATTTCCTTCAGCATGGTACTTGCTACACCCTTATCATCCACGGTAGATTTTCCCTCGTGCAAGGTGATACCATTCTCGAATCGAATCAAGCCATCCTTGTAATTGATTTCTGAGACGATGAACCCTTGATAATACGGGTTCCGGGTCCTTTTTTCCAAGTCATCCCCGTGATGGAGAACACGTTTTGCCAATCTAATTCCACTTTTTCCTTTCACGAACACGTGTACCCTTGCCCGGATACCAGATTTCGTCCGCTTGATATCATGCAGGAGCACTTTCTTGCAATTGGGGTTTTCCTCTCTTGAAATGGATGCTATTTCGATTTTTTTCACCAAACCCCTTTCGTGTGCCTCCCGTGGAGTTAGACGATACACGAGATTGTACACCTTGCGATGCGTAGCCGAGTACCTTAAGACAAGCAGTGGATCGAGCATCTGAATGCCCAGTCTCGATGATGTCCCAAGCATTTTCTGGGGTTCATCGAGAATCACCACGGGACGAGTTGCCTGAATCATCTTGATGGGTGTATCGGGAAATTGTTCCGTTTGCTCGTATATCTTGTTAAAGTCGCGCTTGTTAAAGGAATCTCTCGTAATGATGAGCAGCTGCATTGAAGTAGCCCCCGTGAATGCTCGCACGGGATTCCAATCTTTCGACGAATAGAGGTTCCATGTCAATCGAATGTCTTCATGGAGTTCATGGAAATGCTGCTTGGTAACGTGTAATGTTTTCACCAATCCCTCTTTTATTGCAATGGATGGAACCACGATGATGAATTTGGTGAGACCAAGCACCTGATTGAGGGTAAACATGGTCCTGAGATACACGTAAGTCTTGCCAGTGCCAGTTTCCATCTCGATGGAAAGGTTTAATCCGTTTTCCCGTTTCCATCCCTGGGGATGCTCAATGGCATGAACGGGTGCTATCCCATTTCGTTCTTGTACCATTTGCAGGTTTTCCAGGAACTTTTCGCGATCTATCCTGCACCCGTTGGCAGTCACACCCTCTTTATTGAAATTTCTCTCATCAATGGTAGCACCATCCAGCACGTTGATCACGGCATTGATAGCATCGATCTGGTAATCCAAGCAGGCTTCGAACCTGAATTCCATGGTTTAGATTACCTCGAGATCTAGGACGTTGGCGAGAGTGAGCTTCTGGCCATCGGACAAGCTTCCATCCTTCATGTAAACGCGCCTATCCTGGTGATGCGTAATGAGCGCCGTGATGGTATCATCATGTATAAGACCATCCAAGCACACGAGAAGGCTCCTATCATGAGGAATACCTGATACATCATTTTTCTCTTTTTCCCCGTCCCTGTTCACGTTCTGGCGTGTTACATTGTAGAATCCATTCTTTCCAATGGTTAATAGTTCGCAGCGACAGGAGAGTGGAAATCCTTCCTTGAGCGTGATCTCGAATAGGATGGAAAGGTCGGTGGCTTTGGCGGAAAGCGGGTTCAGGATCCAATCTTCAATGGCTTTACTGCCATCTTTTCCACCTTGAACTCCTGCACCTGCATTATCGTCAATACCATTGCTGGCATGTGTAAAGGGAATTGCAAGGATATCAGGTGTATCCAAGGTGAAGTACCTGAATCCCTCGCGTGATAGCGCGTTCGATATGGAATTTTGGCAGTCATTCTTTTTTGCGGCATGGGTTACCGCCTTAACTTGAACACTATTGTCATCTTCATCTTCATGGACTCGGGTTAGGCGGTCGATCACCCTCGTTAACCGCGCATGGGCTACCTGGGCGATGTTCTTGAACCCCACGCTGGAGGCAATTGATTTGGGATTCACTGGCTCTGGAACTTGAACAAGGATAAATTCACGCGATCCACCATCTTCCTCGTTCATTGCAAGCACTGCTTCTGCCGTGGTTCCAGATCCCGCGAAAAAATCCAAGATGATTCCCTCATTTCTTGGCATGCCAAGTTTTATGATGCGTTTTAGCAATGAAACCGGTTTAGGGTTCGTGAATACCTTGGCACCCATCAATCCTTTCAAGGCAATCGTTGCTTGGGATGTGGTCTCGATATCATCCCATAGTGTCTTGGGAACGCTACCACGTTCCATTGCTTCGTATAAGAAACGTTTACGCTGGGGGGCTCCAGTGCCTGTTTTCCCGAATACAATCCGGTTATCCTTCACGAGCTTCTTGAAGGTTTCAAAGTCATTTTTCCAGCTATTCCCCGGTAGTGGCGTAAATTCTTCACCAGTTGCTGGATTGGTGATGGTGTACATTTGATTGGGACGTTCGCCACCAACCTGGAAAGGATCTCCCTTCCATGGGCCCCTTGGATCATCATCAGGATTTGAAAACCCTTCAGTGATGGCATCCAGCCTGAAATCCTCCCGATGCATGGTGAAATGAGATTTTTGTTTTGCATAAATCACGATGTAAGTGTGGGAAACGGAAATAAGAGCAGTGTTGGTCACCGATTTCGTGGAGTTCCATATAACCGTCCCCATGAAGTTCTCCTCCCCGTATATTTCATCCATGAGGCGACGTAGGTTGTGTATCTCGTTATCATCGATGGTGATGAAGATCAAGCCATCATCCCGCAGGAGAAATCTCGAGAGCATTAAGCGGGGGTACATCATCGAGAGCCACGTGGAGTGTAGGCGCCCCTCGGTATCGATCCTGGTGGTCGTCTTGCCACCTTCATCAACCTGCCCCGTTTGTTCCAAGTACACCCCCAGTGGATCCCTGAAATTATCTGCATAGATGAAGTTCTTTCCCGTGTTGTACGGGGGATCGATGAAAATGAGTTTTATGAGACCTAGGTACGCGTCTTGCAGCAATTTGAGGACTTCAAGATTATCACCCTCGATGAAAATATTTCTAGCCGAATCAAAATGGATCGAGCGGCTCAAGCTTGGATGCAAGGCTCCCATCGGGGGAGCGTGGAGCGTTTTAATTGCGTCCTGGCGCCCGAACCATCCGAGCATGTAGGTGTCTCCTTGGATGCTGGCACTTGACGGGTACATGATAACTCCTGGAGTGCAATGTGCTCCTCGTTCACCCTTGATCTCAAGCCCAGGGAACATTTCCTCCAAGAGCTTGGAAACATTAAAGAATCCATCCATGAACGCGAATGGGATCAACTTTTTTAATTTTTTCATGATTTCACCTGAAACTTGGGAAACACCGTGATTTTGGTCATCCTCCATGTAAATCCATCTCTTGCATGGTCCTTGCATCTCGTTCCACGCGATCTACCTCTATCTATCATCACTTTTTTACTCGATGATTGGGAGCAGGCAGTTGATTTGCCATGCCATGAACTAACCTGCCCAACCTTCAATCAGCGATCTTGGGGTGATCTAGTTGTGCACATTGGATTTTGCACGCGCGCATGCAAGAATGGATGTCCCTTGGAGGAGATTTTAATAAGAAGGATATTGATAATTTGGTAGGATAGAATATAATTCAAGGAGTAAGGATGAATGAGAAATGCCCATCATTTGGGATGTAGGCTTGGCGCTCGTGGCTGGCTTTGGCTTTTCCTGCTTGCATGCTGCACTTGAACGCCGACGGGAAACAAAAGTGCGTGATGGCATGATTTTCTTCCTGGGGCTCTTGTTCGTGCAATTCTTGGATGTGGCGGTTTCGATCTGGTGCTGGACCAGTATTGATCGGAACTGGCTCCTGCTTTACAGGATGGACCCTGCTGACTTGGGTAACGCGGTGTACTTGATCTACACAATTTTCCCGCTACTCTACATCTTTGGATATACCCACAATGAACGCTTGCGCAAGAAGGAAAAGGATACGTATGCATTGGCTATCGCGTCCACTGCGTGGGTATTATTGACAGTGCTCGTGCTGAATGACTTTCTCACGTTATTTGCAGGTAGTGATGTGGCACTTCATGGGATCGAATACCCCGGGCAATTCATCTGGAACTTGGAGACCTATCCCCCCGGTAACGTGTTATGGTTCCTCCCCGTTTCCCGAAGTAGTTTCTTCAAGATATTCACCTTTACTGTCGTGTTCCTGCTGGCTGTATTTGAAATCCTCGGCATCCGCCATGCGAAACAACGACGGCGCGAGCTGAATGCCCGCTTTGATAAGGTTCCCGTGATGGAGGTGACCCCGTGAATGCCGATCTTGTGGGATACAATCATGGCAATATCCACTGGATTTTTTTTTTCCTCGGGAAGGAAAGTGGTACATAACACCCTTGGACTGGATTTAGATGACAAGATCACCTATACCTTTGGTCTTGTTTTCACGCTTTTCTCTAACATGATCATCTCCATCTGGTGCTGGACGGACGTGGATCAGAATTGGCTCATGTTATACTGGTTCGACCCCGCCATCCTCGGGGATGGGGTTTTTTTCATTTACACTGCCTTCCCACTTTTCTATTCTGCAGGATACGCGATCAACATGCATCTCATTGAACGGGAACATGGGAGATATTCCTTGCTACTGATATCGGTTGCTTGGTTAGGATTCACATTGGCAGTGTTTCCAAGATTCGTGACTCTATTTCGTGGGAATGACATTCCCCTTCACGGAATCGATTATCCACCACAATTCCTGTGGGATCTCCGGGAACATCCGGCTAGAAACGTGCTATGGATTTTTGGGATGAGTTACCGGCAATTTTTCTTGATGTTTACAGTCATTGTTGTTTGTTACTTGCTGTTGTTTACCTTTTCGGGATATAAAATCGCACGGCATGACTTTTACAGGGATGCACCGAAGGGTAAGCCGTCAAGATTACTGGTGTTCTTGGCGGGATTTGCCTTGGACTTTTCACACAAGCAGCTTATCAAGACGGTGAAAAAGGATTATCGTTTTAGACAGTTCGTGAAGAATTTTGAAGCCACAATTCAATTCTCCACCCGTGATAAACGAATTAATCGTTTCCTCGTGTTTGATGGGGCTGGAAGCGTTGTATATGCCAAGGGAACAGCATCCATTCAAGAATCTAGTACAAAGTATGCAGAAATCGTGTACAGGTCTGCCAGGGATATGCTAAAGGTCTTGGCTTCCTTCGGCGATATTTACGAAGGTATGCTGGAAAACCGGTTCGAGCTAAAGGGTAACTTGAGTTTGCTTTACAAGTACCAGTTCTTGACAAGCTTTTACAATCCAACTACCACGTTAGTGCGTGGGGCAAAGCAATCCATCATCAAGGAATTCAGGGGTGATTGACTTATGAACCCCCAGCAGGGTGAACCATCGGGACTCGTGACGAACATTCAGCGATTTTCCATCCACGATGGTCCTGGTATACGCACCCTTGTCTTTTTCAAGGGGTGCCCGTTGAATTGCGCGTGGTGCCAGAACCCGGAAGCTATCAGTTTCCAGCCCCAACTTGGGTACCGCATCACCAAGTGCATTCAATGCAAATCTTGCAGCGAGGCATGTCCCGAGGAAGCCATCAAACGCACACCGGAAAGGTATAAGATCAACAAGTGCAAGGTTTCACAGGGTTGCCATGCTTGTGTTGACGCGTGTCCATCGGGCGCATTGGAAATTGCCGGCATTCATTACTCCGTTGATGAATTGTTGGAAGTAGTGCTAGCGGACAAGACGTTTTATGACAATTCTGGTGGAGGGGTGACTTGCTCGGGAGGGGAGCCTACGGCACAATGGTCCTTCGTTCGCCCTTTCTTGAACGCGTGCCGGGATGCAGGTATTGCCACGTGTATAGAAACATGTGGATACTTTCCTGCCATCATCCTTCCCGAAATCGTTTCAACATGCGATGACATCCTGATGGATCTCAAGTTCATCGACCCGGACAATCACTATCGGTGGACATCGAAATCCAACATCCTGATCCGTGAAAATCTTCGGAAAATGCACCAGATGGTTACCAAGAGGGCCAATACAAGGCTTACCGTGCGCATGCCCTTGGTCCCCACCGTGAACGATTCCACGGAAATCCTGCATGTCACCGAGGATTTCTTGGTGGAGGTGGGCATTAAAGAGCTCGTATTATTGCCATACCATGGCTTGTACATCCAAAAAATTGATGAGTTCTACTTGGATCGGAAAAAGTTAAAGTTTTCACCCCATTCCAAGGAAGAGCTCGGCAAAATCAAGGATTCGTTTAACAGGATAAGCATTACCATGGGGGGTTGATGCCAAGGTGGGATTACCAGGCAGGATCAAGCGCTTTCTCAAGCAGGAAGTTGAACGATCGGGAAGCGGGGGCATCAGGCTTGATAAGCTCGTTGATACATCAAACAGGGCTTTTCCAAGTACTAATATCAGTTCCGAGGCGATATTGAACTTTCTATCAACGCTGCGGGAGATAGAAATCTTGTTCAAGCCATCAAGCATGAGAATCCTCTATGCCTTCAAGTGGATTGATGACCGGGAACAATAACGACAATATATTTATGACATAAAACCCTCTGATCTTTATCATGGAGGAAAATGAGGCTCCATCATCTCCCAATAAGAAGAAGAATGATGAACGAAAGAAACAGAAGAAGAAACGATTGCGCGGATTCGCTGGCACCATTCATGGGTTGATGGCGCCATTGAATGAATACAAGCGATTTCAACAATCATTTAAAGATACCAGGATCACTTTCCTCGTGGTTGCCACGGACTATCCTCCTGCAGCCTTGATAACGATCGATCATGGCAAGGTGAAGGTGGAAGCCGTGAGATTGAAGCACGTGAAGGAAACCAATCGGGATGCACTCCTTCAGGGAACGCTGCAACGCATCATGGACATTGCCATGGGCAAGCTTAATCCCGTGAAGGCCTGGTTGACCCGCAAGATCAAGCTCAGGAAACCCAAGAAGCTGCTCCTTCTCAACAAGGCGTTCTATTATATGAAGAAGCAACAAAAGGAAAAGAAGGAACAGGCGAGAGACAAGATCCCCAAATTATAGACATTTACCGAGGAGCGCTCGTCTCCTCCCTCATGTTCCCTGTAACTGTTTTCTTCATTGCCATGAGTTCATTAATCTCCTTTTGGACGTTCTTGAAGAACATGGGGAATCTACCATGCAAGCCGCTTATCATGGCTCCTGCCTTGGTACACCTGAACCATGGTTTAACGATAATCTTCGATGGACCAGAAAGCTCCATGGCATTTTCAAGATCCGTCATGGTGTGCTCGTCATATCCCCCTAGCATGCCAAGGAAGAAGAAATAGCAAGGACCTGGTAGCAGGTAAATGCCCAGCAAGAGTAGCGTGATGGATGAGATTGTCGCCCCGAAGACGAAACTGAATAAAGCGTGGAAACCTTGGATGATCAAGTAGTATAAAAATCCTGATATGGCTGGAACAATCCAGAATTGCCAAGGATTGAACCGAAGGTTGATGATCTTCCGGTTGATGTACACCCAACCGATTCCTTGCTTGATCAAGGTTTGGAAGTACCCGGGGATGATCAACACGAAGATACCAAGTTTCAAGATGATGCAGGCAATCACCATTGTCAGGCTCACCACTTGCTCGATGACGGTGATTAGCACGTTGAACTTGTGATGGCCAGTGCCAATTAATACCTCATTCATGAGATGGGAATGCTGGAAGATGGTCCGATGAATCAACACGTACACGAAGATTTTGGAGAAGGTGCTGGTGTATTCGGCGAAGAATATACCAACGATCTCCCCGCCGAGCGCCAAAACCAAGGGTGTGATCATGCCGGTGATCTGGCTCATAGTACGGAAGCCATTGGATAATATATATGCGGCATAATGCTTCTTGTCATTGAAATACGCTTCCGATACAGCAGCACGGTGATTCGACACGTGAATTCCATTCACCGTTTCCGAGAGCCCCATGATTGGTCCAAGGACGGAAAGCACGCCAATGAAAGAGCTGTAATTTGGCAGGAAAGACGTGTAAATCAACGAGACCACGGTTCCAACACCTTGGTAAGAAAGGACAAATAGCATGACACCTGCACCGAACCGGATTGATTCCGAAGCAACTTCCTTGCTTATATCAGGGATGAAAACGTCCTTGAGCCGAAATCCCATCGGTTTCAGGAATTTGGAAAAGAAATAACCAGAAATCAGGAGCGTGCTGAAATCATCCACGTAATAGCCTACCACCATGCCAATGCTCGCAC
>WJJB01000324.1 GCA_014729935.1 Candidatus Bathyarchaeota archaeon
AATAGAGACTGAGCAAAGTTTGATAAAGAAAAGAGAAGCAATCCTCACGTCTCTACACCATCTCCTCTCTCCCATTTGCCCCGATGGCTTTAAGAGGAAGGTGGGGAACGTGGGGTGGTTCAAGGATCAATCCGCGGTCTTGGCAGCGAGTTGCTTGAAGCGTTCCATGTCCCGCAAGGACTCCAAGTCTTTATCATCCAGCAGCATTCCTTGCTGGGTCGGATCTTTTTCCAACGAGCGTTCCAGGAAATCGAGCGCCTTATCGGGTTCGCCTGCAATGGCATACGCGCATGCCACGTTATATAGCGTGTTGGAACTCTCGGAGATGGATAGTGCTTTCTTGATAGCTCGCTCCGCCTCCTTTCGATTTCCAGCCTCGAATTCTATCAAGGCAACCTCCGTCCATGCTAAATCACTTGAATCATTCAAATCCAGCTCCTCGTGAATTGCCTTTCTTGCCTCATCGAGCCGGTGCTGGACCCTGAGCACGCTCGCGAGTGCACCCCAAGCGAGGGGATTCCTTGGCGCGAGTTCCACGGCTTTTCGAGCCTTCCGTTCAGCCACGTCCAAGTTGCCAGACCGCCGGAGTGCGCAGGTGTAATCCAACAAGAGGTCTACTGATTCCGGATCGACCCGGATTGCCTTTTCGAAGGTTTCGATGGATTTTTCCAAGTCACCCGTCCGGCACCACGCGCACCCGAGCTTGGAGAGACTTGGCAGGTGAGTGGGATCCAGTGCGATGGCCCTCTCGTATGCCTCGATGGCTCCATCAAGATCATTCGATTTGTAGAGCGTGTAACCCATCTGGAACCATATCTCGGTATCATCGGGAACCAGCTCGGCGGCTTGCCTGAATTCCTTGATGGCACGTTGCAATTCCCCCACTTGGCGGAACGCGATGCCGAGCTCGATGCGGGCGATCGCCATGGATGGGTCCACCTTGATGACCCGCTTCAAGTGCTCGATCGCTTCCTCGACCTTGCCAGCGGCACGCAGGCATCGCCCCAGCTGGAATTCCGGTATGGGATTCCCTGGATCCAGCCGCATCACCTCCCGGAACGCGTTAATTGCTTGGGGCAACTCGTCGTTCATTCGCCGGGCAATACCGAGGTAAAACCATGCACGGGCGTTTTCGGGATCAAGCTCGATGGCTTGATCGTACAAGTCGATGGCGCCGGCGATATCATTTTTCTCTTGCAGCCGCCGAGCCTTGTTCACCAGTGCATTGGGTCCCGTTCCTTGTTGCTCTTCCCACGAGATGCCCTCGACGTGGGAGACATGATTGATGAAGATCTCGTGGACGTTGCCGTTTTCAAGCATGACGCGCACGCTCATCTTGCCCTCGTCGATTTCCAACACCGAGTCGGTGTCGATAGATACCGTCTTGCCGTCCTGCAATGTTACTCGCACCTCCCTGAACGAGTGATCCCCGACGCACCGTGCCAGGGGCGTGTTCCACCGGTTGTGTTCGTGCTTCTTGCGCCAGACAACCGTGCCTATCAGGGAGAGCGGGATATCGAGCACCCACGCGACCGAATCGACGTGCAAGATGCTATCGGGCCCCTTCTCGTGCACCATCACCGAATTCACCAAGTGAGGTTTTATCACGTACGAATCCATGGGACTGTAATACAGGTGAATCTCCGAAAACTGCCTATCCTGGAGCTTCTTGGCAAATTCCTTTGGATTGTATTTGATCGCCATCTTGTAAAAATTAATTGAGCGAATCTATTTAACCACCTGCATCAAGGGGAAGTGTGGGATGATGATGTAACGACAGTGTCATCCCCGCCACCACCCGATCTTCCACAAAGCTATTCCATTGGCGGCGTGACGGAAATGCCTTCACTTCCACCAAGAGCAAGATGCGTGCCACCAACGCAAGCACGTGAATGAAGCACGCGGGACCATGGAATTCTCTAAGGGCGAAATTCTCGCATTCACGAAGATTGCGACTATTTTATAGCAAGAAAGATGAAAAAGTGGGAGAAAAGAATGCAGGTGATGGCTCCCTGAAAACGGCTCCCTTCCTGGGAGAGTGCGGGAAGTTCACCGACGCTTGGCTTGAAGACGTGCAAGAATGGCCACGGCAGGGATTGCCCACAGGAACATCAACCAAGCGGGCATGCCAATTTTCGGTCCCCCGGGCGGGGTGGGTGTCCACTGGAATTGGATGACTTGGTAATCGCTGAAGTAGGTGGCATCGAGCCAATATTCCAATGTAATGGTGACTGGAGCACTGGTATTAGCCACGATACCCGTTTTCGTGATATTGAAGTCATATAGCCACGATCCAAACTGCATTATACTTGTTTGATCCCACGTTAAGCCATGAGCATAACATCTCTCCGATATCTCCGCCCCGTAGGCCAAGTGCAGGCGGTAGGTGAATTCTGCATCGAGCATGGTGATGAAGTCTCCAGTCTGGGTCTTGATGCCCGCTTTGGCAACATAGGAACCATCCACCAACACCATGCAAAAATAGAGATCGTAGGAAAGCACATCCATGTCGTACGTGAAGGTAATGGTTCTCAATTTCTCGAAGCATGCATCAGGATCGTCTTCCATTGAACTCACGTGCATATCGGGGAGTGATGTGATCGGGCATGCTTGCCCATCCACAACGTGGATGATTTGCTCCTTGCTGGAGACTTCTGCCTGGTTATCCCAGACGGTGAGAGTCACGTTATACATTCCCACGCTGCTGTAGGCATGGATGGGACTGGCGGTGGTCATGTTTGGAGATGAATCCCCGAAATCCCACGCGTAAATCAGGTTGGGGTCACCCGAGGAATTATCGGTAAACAGGATATCCCACCCGACGAGCGTGACGGAAGCGTTGGAAGAGAAATCGGCAATGCAATACTCGCAGTCGTTATCGTGGATGTTGTTAGTTCCAGAAAATCCAACGATGCAATCGCTACCCGCGGGCCGATCCTTGATGGTATTATTGGCTATCTCGTTCCCGTTGGCGGTATTCCACTCGATACCTTCATCGGTATTCTGCACCAGCCGGTTCCCTACCACTTGGTTATCATCGGCGTTACCAATATAGATACCTCTAAGATTTTCCACGCAATCATTATCGGTCAGGTTATTTTCGTCCGAATGTAACAGGTAGATTCCAGTCGCAGCTCGCTCGCACCAGTTCGATTGAATGGTGTTATTCGATGACCCGCTGAGCCGGATGCCAACTCCCACCCCATCGTGATTGGTTAGCGCATGAGATAGCAGGTTGGATGTTAGATTGTTATGATGCGACGCGAGCAAGTTAATACCCCACGCGGCGTTCGTGGCAATCATGCCCCACGTGTTGTCGTGCACCACCGAATTATTGCAATTATTCATGTAAACACCAGTATATGAATCGTACCACGTGTTATTTTCCACGCGCCCGTTGGTCACGTTATTGAGATTCACGCATCCTCGGCTACTGGTGAAGCCAGAATTGAAGAGCGTGCAATTCTTGATCACGAAATGGTCCCTGGTGTTCGAGATGGCAATGGGCACGGTCATGCCACCCCCGTCGATGGTCCAGTTGGCGATGATCCACGGATTATTGGCAGACCCATTACCCGCTACCACGCCGTTCGATCCAATCCCCCAATCCCCGTCCCCGCTGATGAGAATCGTTGCATGGGGTAAATCTGAAATAGCAAGATTTTGGTCACCGTGTGGCTCATCATTTTGAAGTAAAATGCTCCCTTCTATCAAGAGATATCCCACGAAAAACAGCGCAATGAATGCTATAAAGTGGATTTTTCTTGGTTCTTGTGTGACTTTCATGTGTATCCACCGTGATTATCATTTATTTGATCTTGGCTCACCAGACATTCACGATTCATGACTGATGGGCTGTAACTACCTTCTCTACCTTGCGTCTATCATCGTGATGAAGAAATAACATCGACGAATGCATGGGATGGTTCTCCTCTTGACATATAAGCATTTCGGACGAGAGATGATACAAGCAAGCATGATCCTTTTCGATGTTGTTTAGCAAGATAAGTAGGTGGGAGCAGTGCAGAGATGGATGATCTTTCCGCAAAGGACGACATTACCCGTTTTCCGCCAGAAAGCCACGTAAGATAGAGCGTGGTAGTTCAGGATTGCTTGAATCGAGAATCACAATCTTCAAAGAAATCCGATACCATCCTCTTGTGCTGATAGGGATGAAAATTGGAACAATTCTAATGAATGGAAGAGAGATCGCGGCTCTCGTGATTGATGGCATCGCAGTACCACTGGATGTTGCATGCGAGCACTCGGGGAATGATTGGGATTTGGATTTGCTTGGTATATTGGAACACGGGCAGCTCGACGGGCTGCAATCATGGCATGACGGTCTCGATGAGGGTGACAAGCAAGCCTTGAAGATGGCAGGAGTGCAGGAAGATCAAGCCACCTTTTGCCCCCCGTACCGTCATCCTAAACGCATCTGGGGCATTGGCTTGAATTACGTGGATCATGCCACCGATTTATCCGAGAAGGCACCAACATCGGAACCTGCCAGCTTCATGAAGGCGGAAACCACCATCATTGGTCCAGGTGATGATATTCACGTACCCCTGCAAAGTCAACGAACCACGGGCGAGGGTGAATTGGGCATCATCTTGAAGGAGAGATGCAAGGACGTGGCTCGGGATGATTGGCTCGACGTGGTGGCGGGATTCACTACCATCATAGACATGACCGCAGAAGACATCCTGCGCAAGAACCCGCGCTATCTAACCTTATCAAAAAATTTCGACACGTTCTTCAGCTTCGGCCCGCTCCTTCTAACGCCAGACGAGATAGGGAGCGTGCTCGATCTAACCGTTGCCACCCTGATCAATGGCAAGGTGCACGCCAACAATACCGTTGCCAACATGACATTCCCACCAGATTTTCTTATCTCGTTTCATTCCAAGGTAATGACATTGCTTCCGGGGGATATCATTTCAACTGGTACCCCTAGAGCCACGCCACTGGCAGGAGGAGACGTGGTGGGCTGCAAGATCAGCGGTTTCCCCGTGCTTGAAAACCCGGTTGTTGATCTAAAAGAATGATATCAATAGACGAGCCGGGAGTTGAACCATCCAACGACAGGTGATGCATCCCCGGATCCAGGTGGCACCACTTGGGGAATGGAATGGAACCATGACAAGTCATGACTATGATGATGATGATGATAATCCGAGTGCAGCAGCACCAGCAACATGCACGGCATCGTGGGCTGGGAGATTCAATCACGACCCGGTCGAGCCCCTACTTTCTTCTGGGTTGGAGGATCTCGTGTATTTCACGAAACGGGACTTGCTGGGCAAGCAAGTGTCCCCCATCAAACACGTCTGGGAATTACCCGCTGCAAAGAATATCGTGCGAAAACAGCAAGAAGATGGTTCCTGGAAACCCACTAGGAAACGTCCCGCCAGCGGCGTGAATTATCGGTTGATCGAGACGTGGCGGAAAACCAGGGTGCTCGTGGAGCAGTTCCAATTCACGAAGGTGCATCCAACGATGCGGGCAGCCGCGGAATATATACTTTCTTGCCAAACGAGCGAGGGAGATATTCGGGGCATTCTTGCCAACCAGTACGCCCCGTATTATACTGGTGCCATCCTGTACTTGCTCATCAAGGCAGGTTATGCCAGCGATCCCCGGATCGAGATGGGCATCGAGTGGCTCTTGCACATGCGTCAAGATGATGGGGGGTGGCTCATCGGTAGCCCAGGTATCCAAACGAGGAATGATCTACGCAGGGCTGAGATCAACAAGCTCACCTCCAGCAAGGACCGGGAGACCATCACGGCATTCGATCGCACCATGCCCTTCTCGGCGGCAGGCACCGGCATGGTGCTTCGCGCATTCTCGGTCCACCCCCGGTGGCACAAAGCACCCGAAACGCACCAAGCAGCTACATTGCTGAAATCGAAATTATTCAAGAGAGATAACTGGAGGCCTTACCAGCATCCCGATAACTGGTTGCGGTTCCAGTTTCCCTTCTGGTGGACCAACTTGGTATCTGCGCTGGATTCCTTGTCTCTCATTGGCATACCAGCATCAGATCCTTCCATCAAGGAAGCATTTGATTGGCTCGTGGGCCACCAGCAGGAGGATGGCACGTGGAAGTTATCATATTCACGGGTCCATGCGAACCGGGAGAATAGCAAGACGCGCTTGCAGGCGTATTGGGTGAGCCTGTCGATTTGCCGGATCTTTAAGCGGTTCTTGCAACATCATGGATAACGAGATAAGATTATTCACCCAATCATGCGATGGAACTCAATAAAGGATGACACGCGCCTTCAAAGGTTAAATGGAGGTATTCATGATCTCCCGTGACATTCCCCTCGTGGGGATGCATGAACCAAGGTGATAACGTCACGTGGTTTCCCAAGCAACCCTCCTGATCATCCAAATGGCGGGGAATGCCGCCATCACCGCTGGATTTGCGCATCTAACCCACGTGAAAGTGGGCGAGTACCCTGAACCCATTCAGCTCACAAGAAATCCTCGCAGGGAGATTGCCGAGGCATTGCTCATCTGGGGCATCATGTTCGCCTCAATTTTCTACCTCATCCTTGCCAAGTTCGCCTTCTCATGGGTTTACCCGTCCATCGTTGTATCGGGGTTCGAATTAACCTTGCATTTCTTCGTGGAGTTACTGTTTCCCGTGTGCTTCGTGGTGGCTTTCAACAAGTGGCGCGTGGAGGATTTCGGCTTCAGGAGACCGTGTGCAAGGAATCCCACCATCATCGCCATCTTGTATGGGGTTGGATGGGGAGCCATCCCGGTCCTGTTCGGCCCCGTTGATCCCGTCCCGGTGACCAACCTGCTTTTTGGTGTTTACTCGCCAGCCTTCATTGAGGAATTCGTCCACAGGGGCATCATCCAAGCCAAGCTTGAACGTGGCGTGGGGACAGTCAAGGCATGGGTGATCGGGGGAATATTATTCGGGTTAATGCACGTGCCGACGGATTTCTTCGGGCCTATTTGGTACACGGGGAACCAGAGCTTAGCATATTCCTTCCTCGCGTTTGGAGCCCAGGTGGCTGCCGGTTGGCTATGGGGCGTGATATACGCAAAAACCCGGAGCCTGCTTCCAGTGGTTATTTCGCATTATTTCGCCGATTTCATGCCGGGAATCCTATCATGGTTACTATAATTGGACTTCCACTACCTCCCACCTCCACAAGAAAACGTGGGTTCTTGAAAGGAACCCGTGTACACTGGTTTATCCTTTTCTCCGGGAATACCAGCCCGTTCACGTGCTGGATGAATTTGACATGATTCCTTTGAAATTTGATGGTCTCGTGACGTTTAAAACCATGCGAGAATTGAATACCACGAGGTCCCGTAGCCACGCCACTTCAGGGAACAATCGCCAAGGGCGGGACCACGCATTCCAGCGACACCGAAAGGAGTCCGCGAACATCACGCGTGGTGAAAACGTTGAAAGCAGTGGATGGAGGCGCGTTGGATGCGACGTTCGAACCACTGGCGCACCACTCACGTGCGAAGGAACCACGCGACCACGCCGTGGTAATTCTCTTGCAAGCATGTATTGGTAGGGAGGAACCATGAAGAATCACGTCATGATCGATGGACATCGAACGAGCATCTCCACCCATTTCAGCCCCGGGGGTGAACTCATCTTGGAAAGAAAGGGAATAAAATCAATACGCGACATCAGGGGCTTGAATAATCTCAGGGCGTTCGACTCGCTGTATCTCGGGTTCAACGAGATTTCAAGGATAGAAGGACTAACCCACCTGCCCGACGTGGAATGGCTCAGCCTCCGTCACAATCAGATCACCCGCATCGAGGGATTGGGTGACTTGCCGAACTTGGTAAGTCTCCACCTTGGAAATAACCAACTCTCGGTAATTGAGAACTTGGAAGTGCTCCCTGCCTTGAAGCACTTAACATTGAATGATAACCAGATCGAGGAAATATCGGGCTTGGACACGTTGCACGGGTTGGAGCTTCTTGATTTATCGGGGAACCTGATCCGGGAAATCAAGGGACTTTGCGAAAATACCGTGTTGAAGGAACTTTCACTATATAATAATCGCCTAACCAGGATACAAGGATTGGATGCACTAGAGAACCTGCGCAAGCTCAACCTAACGCAAAACCACATCAAATCCATCGAGAACTTGGACCATCAAGATTCCTTGGAACTTCTCTACTTGTCTAAAAACGAAATTCAACGCATCGAACACTTGGATTACTTGCATTCGCTTGTAAAGTTACACTTGGCCAATAACAAGATATCCCGGATCGAGCACCTCGATTCCCTTGAGAAACTGCAGGAGCTTTACTTGTCCTGGAATCGAATCACGGGCCTGCACGATCTAGGTGGATTGAAACGCCTTCAGCGGGTGGCCCTGAATCATAATTCCATTCGCACCGTGGATATCTCGCGAGAACTTCCCAACCTGCGAAGCCTGGACCTGAGCCATAATCAAATCGAGGAAATCACGGGATTCCATGGCATGGAGCAACTGAAAGTGGTGAATTTAAGCAACAATCACTTGCACTCGATCGATGGCTTGGAGCAGCTCGAATCCCTTGAATGGATTAACTTGGAACATAATGATCTCGCAACCATGGATGGATTGCAGCATATCTCCAAGGGAGCGAGGGTGAAATTGGAAGGAAATCCCGTGACCAAGAAAGAATGAGATTCGGCTGCGTGATACGTGACGTGTCCAGGGATTTCACTCAGCGTCGGGACTTGGTTCGGGGGTTGATGTCTTGGGCTTTTTTGCTGCTTTTGATTTCCTTCTCTGGTAAGAAAGATACCGCTTGTACCCGAATGCAAGCCCCATCACGATGAGATAGCCCAAATAAATCCCCGAGATGACGGGATGCTGGTAATCCACGCCCAAGATAACGGCATGAATGACGCCGAATGCCAAGGCAATATAATTCAAGGAATGCAGGATGCGCCAAGATTTCTTGAGAGATTTCTTCAGCAGGATGGCCACCAGTGCCACGTAGATGATGATTAACGCGGGACGGCCAGCCAATCTCCAAAAATCGTACCAAGTCGAGAAATCAGGCAGGAACACGGAAATATCTCCCACGTACAAGGCAAGGGCGATGGGATGGAGCGAGATGAGAATCAATCCCAAGATGGAGAAGAAATGATGTATTTTCAGGAAGGGTTCACCGAAACTCTTGTACACTTGCTTCAAGAACGCGCTCAAGATTGTCGCATTGAAG
>WJJB01000325.1 GCA_014729935.1 Candidatus Bathyarchaeota archaeon
GGGTGATGAATTCATGGGGATCTTGAATCATACCCCAGGTTCCTGAGTTCTCTCTTTACCTGGTTCTTCTCCACCTGGAGTTGGTTTGATCTCCAATTCGTCAATTCTTCTTTTTATCGATGCATTCGACTTGTCAATAACCTGAAAATAGGATTCCATCGTGGTTTTTAATGCATCCATGGACGCTTTTAGGGGCGCGATTTCATTCCTTGTGTTTTCATTTACATTCTTGGCGCTTTCGTGTATCCTTTCCTGCATGTTATTTCCAAGAGAGTTGATTTTATCTTGGTACTTGGTATCGAGAATTCTTGGCATGTTTTCGAGCTCTTGATGGAGATCTTGTAATGCTTGCTGCAAGGTAGAGATCTTTGCATCACTTGATCTTCGCTCCTCGATCAATGTTGCCCTGAGTCCCTTGTTTTCTTGAACGAGCTTGTTGATGATCACCTCGTTATTGGCCACCTGTGCCTTGATGTGATTCACGAGGTCTGCGAAATTATCGAGCTTGGAGGAGATCATATTTTCTTGAAGCGATGATGTTTCAGAAAGGTGTTCTTGCATGCTCAAGGTGGACGATTCGACTAAATCTTGAAGCTTACCTTCATGCTCATCCAACTGGCTGCGCAAGTCTTTCTTAATCTTGGTGGTATGTTCCTTGATCCAATCGGTAATATCCTTCATCGAATGCTTTAACGTGGAGGCGACGGTGTAAACGCTTCCCAAAGTCAATTTATTCGTGATGACGACCTTTTCTGCAAGATCGATCAACCAGCGATTGAGAGACGTGGTAAGATACGGTATGAATGCCGAAAACCATTCCTCCATGGCAGGATTGAGATCGTTAACCATTTTTCCAAGAATGGAATCACCAAGAAGTTTCTTCGTGAATTGCTTCGTGCTATCCAAGATTTTTTCAAAAAAAGCATTGAGATTGATGGGTGGCTCGTGATCAATGGGAGGAACAGCACTTGGAAGCATCAATTGCGTGAATACTGAGGGGGCTTCTCCGTATTCCATGATGAATGGTTTATCACCTTGTATATTGTCCACCATTTCTACGATACCATAGATTACGGTCATGATATCCTTTGAAAATCGTGAACGGTCAAATGCCACTTCATGATATCCACTATCCGGGGATGTTTCATCCAAACGAAATATCTTGAAACCAAGGTGCTTGTATGGAACCATCTTCGTGTGATCGAACACGATCGCAACACTCTTGGGGTTCGGGCCTTGGAATGAAAGGTGATTCGTGATATCCGTCGAGCTCAAGAAGAGATCTAAGCCAGGATGCGAGTGATACCATCCCACGATGAATACGTTCTTCATTTCAGGATTTTTCTCCGCCTCCTCGAATAATTTATCATTGAATTCAGCTGCCCGAACATAGGTATCTGCATCCCACACCACCTCGATATCTTTACCATGTTGGAGTGGCACGACATCAAGAATGTGCAGATCGTTACCTGCCAAGCGGCCCACGAGCCAACCATACACTTCGACCCACGAATCCTGCTCCCGGTTATCCGATGCGAACCTGAGAACGTGCAATAATGCTTTCAAGTATGCTTCTGGCTCAAAAATGACCTTTCCCTCTTGTTGCGGTTCGGGCTGTTGTTGCATGTTAGGATATCACCAGCACTTTTTGTCAATGAATGTACCTTGATGCGATAACTAATAAAGGTCATTGAACCTTCATGACCTTGGCAGGTTAAGCAATCGGATTCCCCGTTCAATCAACCATATTCTTCACGCGTTGCCACTGTGTCTCGAGATCAAGTATCCTACCCTTCGACATTGATGCCACCCTCCTTCTTGAACCGTCCTTGGTGCACGGGAAGATATTCAATGGATTGGATGGATAGGAAGACGGCATGGAAATCGGTATTTTTTGAAAAGCAGGAATGATAATGATGCTATCTCGCTCAACCATCTTGCTTCCAACTAACACGTCAACCAGGTTTTGCCTGAACTGGGAAATATTGGAATCAGGAATGAGTATTTCCAAGACCAAGCATGATCCTGATTTTTTTTTGCCATTATTGTACTTTATTAATCCTTTTCCATGAAAATATGTCACGAACGGAAGGTAATGAATGATTGGATCGATGATTTCTCGTTGTGCAGTCGTCACATTCATGAATACGAGAAGGAAGCGAGATAATCCCTTGATTCTTTCTTTTATAAAAATGATTCGATTCCAAGTATCAGTTCTCTTTCCTGTACCTGGTAGAATGGGGGTTGATTCAGTGAAGCTGAATTCTCTATGAGCCTTCCATCCATCGAGTTGCTTGTAAAATCCTTCCTTGTTCAAGACTAAATCCATGTGTTCCTTCCACACGTCCCAATCCACGCGTTCACCAAGATGGATGATAGTGTGGTGATCTGCAGATTGTCCCATTTTTCGAATTTGGACATCCAAGAACCAATTTGCATGGAACTGGCTTAGCACGTATTTTAAGGGACCAGTATCGGGGTCTCCCCTGGGAAACACGAATTCAGCTCCCAAAATGCCCGCACCCTCGAAAAAATCGATCAATCCAACTCGCGTTAGTGCATGTGCACACGAATCACGTTTCTTGGAAACCCCCACTAGAATTAAATGTTTTTCAAGGCCGTTCAGATACCACTTGTGCTCCTTCCTTATATTGACGATGTTCTGCAATGATCTTGGCACTTGGGGAGATTCCTTGGTTGAACAGGAAGAATGATATTCCTGGAGGTCCGTGAAGGAGCGAACGGATACCTGAAATCGATTAAGATACTCGGGATCTTTCTCACTAATGATGTCATGAACTTGAGATTCTCCTAAACCTGCCATTCTTGCTAGTGTCCCGATGGTGTATCCAATATCGTGAAGGGTTGAAATTTCCTCCTTGAGATCAATATCGGTTTTCCTATCCTGCACTTGCAATACCTATTCTGCCAGACATTTAAAGATACCCAAGTCCTATGCCATTCCATGTTGAAGAAACCAAGGAAAAGCTCGGGGAAAAAAGGTACCAAGAACCAAGAGCAATGAACGGGCTGCATCTTTTAAATCACTCTAGAACTGTTTTTAATACATGGGATATATTAACTCGTGAAAGGTAACAGCATTCCCTGTAAAAATTAGCAGATTTTATGAACATGCAGATTTTAGAAGATATCAAGCCGTTATTCCAACAATTGGAAGAAAGTGAGTATTTCGGAGATGAAAAGCTCAGAAAATCACTTTCAATCAAGATTTACAGGCACTTGAAAAACGCTGCTGAGGAATTGATGCTAACCACTGATAAGTACATAGATGCGGCAAATATTTTCCTCACCTGCTCCGAATTCATCCAAGAGTATAATTTTTTAGAAGCTGTCATAGTTCTTGAAAAGGCTATAGAAATGCTCAAGATAACTGCAGGCAGAGCGCGCGAATCGGGAGATTATAAGCTTGCAGGCAGCATTTACAAGATGATTGCAGATATTTTCAGGGAGAAATTTAATGACATGCTCACGGCAGTTAAATACTTCAAGCGGAGTAAAGCATCCTCCATTCTTTATTTAGAAACAAGCAAGAAAAAGGGTTATTCCAATATTTACACCCAATATTATAATCTCGCAGAACTTTCTTACCACGCGTGTCAATGGGATGACGTGGACAAGTATTGCCACTTAACCATGCAAGAGGCAGAAGGAGAAAAGAAGTATTTCATGATCGCCATGGCATACAAGCTCTTGCTTCAAGCATACGCCAGGAAGAATGACAGGAAAAGCATCATCGAAACGTTCCTAGAAGCAAGAAAATTTTTCATGGAGGTTCTTGAAGGATTAACGATAAGTTCGAAGATTCGGAATTACATGGAAATTGCAGACGTGTACCATGTATTCGCGAGTTTCTATGATATTATGAGGGATCTAGAAGGCTTCAATAACATTTCACTCAAGGAAGCCTATTGTTACATGAACGTTGCCAACCAATACGAGCACGTGGATGACTTACTCACCAGTGCAATCTATTTCCATGGCGCGGGATTGGTGTTCAAGAGAATTGAGAAAATTAAGGATGCCCTTGATGCATTCCTGACTGCGGCAGATAAATTCGAGCTCATGGAAATATTTGATTCAAGCGCGGATAATTACATACAAGCAGGCGATTGCTTTGAACTGGAGGGAAATTACCACGAATCCATTAAGATGAATATCAAGGCAGCGAGAATGTACCAGGAGTCGGGATTTCTTGAATTAGGGATACAAACCTTATATAAAACTCTTAACTTGGTGGAAATGGTTGACACAGAATACGAAACCATTGAATCCCTGCGGGAGACCATCCTCACGTTATTGATGGAACTAATTGAGGAACACGTGCAATCGATGGAAGGGAGGGAAGGTGCCTATCCATTGGTGGAAATCGCATTCCTCCTTTTCAAGGAACAAGGCTTCCAGTATTGTCATCCATTCTTGAAACAAGCCTTGGATACATTCAAGGCGAATCTTTCGCTCGATCCAGACATCAATATTGCCAATTGCAGCGATCTTGCAGCGATCATCATCATTTCGATTATCTTGGAACGAGTGGGTGATATGAAAAAGTACCTTTCCCTGCTTCAACAGGAGTGTCAGAAAATGCCAGCAGGAAGGAAATATCACGCGTTTATTCACATGATTAACCATGCATGGAATCAAGGCAAGGAAATTCCCGCCGAAATCCAGAAATCAAGATTGATTTTCAATATTCCTGTTTTGAAATGGTTGACGTTAATATTGATCCACAGAATGAATAGTTGACTTCGCACCCAAAGCACGCAACCATTTAAGCCTTAAATCTCTTACTTGCATTGAAGAAACAAGCAACCAGACATTGCATGCATTCTTTTCCAAACGGGGATTCCCATCACATGTCCATAATCATCTGTCCCTCTTGCGGTAATCAATTCCAGCAGGCCAAGCGTAGGCAAGGAACCATCAAATGCCCCAGGTGCGGGTTCCCCATTCCCGTGATCACTCGCCCAGTTTCCAAGCCATCAAGCCATGAAAGACAAGGATCCCGGGGGGATGAACACCAATCACGCCCTAAACCTATTCCATTTCAGGAAGCGACCAGTCCATCGGTACTAGACGAATTCACGGATCAACCATCACCCTTCGGGCCATCAAGCACCAGGGAGAAGGACAGAGATTCTCTGGGAAAAAACGCAGGTGCAGGAGGAATTTCCCGAAGCAATAAGGAACCAGCCCTTATTCCAATAACGGATGTGGAAATATCTGCACCACGCATGCAAAAGACGATCGAACAAAAAAAGCGCACCCCGTCTCCCGCACGTGAATCAACCGCATCCGAGAAGCGCAATAAAGGAAGCCAACGCGTGCCATCAACCCCCCCAACAGGTTCTGAAATCAAGATGGTTCCAATTTCGAGGCCGCCCAAGAAAGATGGATCCCATCTTTCAAATATCAGCGATCTCGTGCATAAGCAGAGAAAAGAAAGCAAGGATAGTAGCAAGGGCAGGAAAACGGGCATCTCTTCCATCTCCGTCCCAGAAAATGAAATGTTTTCCGTGGGGGTGGCAAGTACAACGATTGGGAAAGAAACATCCAAGCGCAGGCAGGTAGACCAAGCATCCACCAAGAAGCAATCGACAATTTCTGATCTTGGACCTAGAACCGCGAGGGATCTCGAGAGCACCATGAAAACCGAGATTGAATTATTCCGAAAGCAGGCTAAAAGGGATGGCATGCAAAGACCCAAGAACAAACCCCAAGAAACGCAAGAATTAAAGAAAGTCTCGGTTACAGACGAACCCGAGAGTCTTAATGAAATCTTGAAAGATCTCGTGAAGATAGACCAGTTCATAAAAGCCTCTGCCTTGGTGAAGAGGGATGGTACCATTCTTGCCTCTGCCATATCATCACAAGTATCAGATTCATTGATTGCCGTGATTGCCACGACTGTTTCCAACATCGCGAAGGATATTGTGTTTGCCACCGAATCGGGGGAGTTGAAATATATCACCATATCAGGCTCCAAGGGTATCGTGCACCTCGTGCCAATTATCGCCGAAATTTTCTTGGTTATTCTTACCAGCGCAGGAAGCAAACGTGGTGTAGTTGAAGTTATGGCTCGTCACGTGGAGAAAAAAACGAAGAAATACCTGAATATCTAATTATGCGTGGGCGATGTACCAGAAATGCAGGAATATAATGCTGATTTCCACCTGCACGGCCCTCACTCCATAGGCGTTTCGAAGGACATGGATTTGCCCCACATGGTGCACGGTGCGAAACAAAAGGGATTGGATCTGGTGGCAACAGGGGATTGCCTACACCCCACTTGGTTGAAGCACCTGAAAGATAACTTGGAGCAAGACCATGGTTGCTTGAGATATAAGGACACTTGTTTCATCCTTCAAACCGAGGTGGAATGCGAGGAATCCGTGCACCATGTCATCCTGTTGCCAGATTACCAAGCCATAGATGAGCTGGTTGCAGCATTCAAGCCCTTTTCCAAGAATATAGAGCACGAGTGGGGCGGTAGACCAAGAGTCAACCTTTCCCCCCCGGCTATCGTGGAATGCGTGATGTCTGTTGGCGGTTTGATAGGCCCTGCCCATGCATTCACTCCTTTCAAATCGATATTTCGACAAGGAAAGTTCGATTCCTTGGAAGATGCTTACGAGGAAGAAGCAAAGCATGTTCATTTTATCGAACTGGGTCTATCCGCTAACTCGGAATACGCGGATCGAATATCTGGATTGCATGGGTTAACGTTCATGTCCAATTCTGACGCCCATTCTCCAACACCACAATCCCTTGGGAGGGAATTCAATACACTCGTTTCTGAGGGATGTAACTTTGATGAAGTGCATCTTGCCATCATGCGTAAAGATGGACGACGATTCACCCGGAATGTTGGCATGTCCCCCAAGCTGGGAAAATATAACACCCTTTTCTGCCATTCTTGCAGGAGAAGAATTATCATCAGGCGATCTGAAAATTCACTACCAATCATGGACAAAATCAAGATATCGGACGATTTAATCCTTCACCCGGTGAACTCGAAAAAGGAATACAAGCAATATCTCAAGTCTGTGGATGCAAAGAGAATTAAATGTCCCGCTTGCCAGCTTGAAGGGAAGAAATCACGCATCAAACTTGGTGTCTCCGAGCGGGTTGCGTTACTGGCAGATCAACTTCCGGGAACTCACCCAGAGCACCGACCTCCGTACATCAATGCCATCCCGCTTCCAGAAATCATCCGGGTTTCAATGGGTATCAAATCAAAAAGCTCCAAAACACTACAAAAGGCATATAATGCTTGCATCTCCACCTATGGCCCAGAAATTTACATTTTATTAACCATGGATATGGAGGATATGCGGAAATCCCATTTCCAAGACCAGTTTCCTCGGTACCCCCAATTATTTCAAAATATTGCAGGTATCATTGAATCCTTCAGGCGGGATGAGATTCAATTCAAACCTGGTGGGGGAGGGACTTATGGTGAATTGGTTTTTAATACATGACATGTCATAAGGTTTTTTTTAAACAAGATTGAATTGAGAGGTGAAAGAACATGAGCTATTTCATGAATTCCCACTCTGATTACTTGCGTAACATCACCTTGTCGAACGTGCCTGAGTACTTTACCAAGCTGGATGAGAGCGGAGACTCCAAATCGGGACAGGTGTCATTCCACACGGTGAAGCTCGATGATGCATACGGAGATATCGCCCAGTTTGAAGTAAGTTGGTCCGAGGTAAAGCCAATCAGGTTTCACGTGGGGAAACAAAGTGTTAAACTGATGAACGAATATATTAACATCGGTGTGGGTTTTTCCAAGAGGGAACTAATAAAGATCAACGGTCACGATGCATATATCATGTTCGGAGCACGCAGGGAGGCAAAGCACGGGAGCCTGTATATTACCAGGTACGTGATAGCTACATTTTGTTGTGACGTGACGAAACGCCAATTCCGCCTTCGGATGAATGTATTTAAGGAAAATTATGATAAAATGGAAGATCACATCTTGGAGATATTCAAGGGATTGCTGTGTCATTAAGATGGACGGATCATTCGAAGAAATAATTACAGGGACATATGAAGCTATATCTGCAGATTTCAACAGGTCTCGAGGGACGAAACCTTGGAAGCCCCTTGTACATTATCTCGAGATAGCAGGAAAGGAAAAAAAGCTGGCAAGTGGACCCATTCCAGTGTTGTTGGACGCGGGATGTGGGAATCTCAGGAATGCAGCAATTTTCATGGATTTTTTCTCCCCGCAACACTATATTGGCTTGGATCTCTCGTTTTCATTACTTTCCACGAACATATCACGTTGGAAAGGAGAAAGATCCGTGCATGGAATAAATGCATCGATTTCAAAGCTCCCATTTCGATCCGGTACCATGCATATTATTGCATCCATTGCTGCATTGCATCATGCTCACGAAAAACAGGCAATCCAAGGATATTTCGAGGAGTTCTGGAGAATTCTTGCCAAGCATGAAGGTACACCATTGGTTATCGTGTCCGTGTGGAGAAAATGGCAGAAAAGATTCAGGAAAAAAATAATCAAGCAAACCTTGCGTTCAATGGCATCCTTTGGCGCTCATGAAGAACCCGGCTTGGTGAATGTCCCTTGGAAAAATTCGAAAACCAGCAAGCTACACCCCAGGCACTATCTCTTGTTGTCCAAGCGAGAAGTGCGGAAGTTGGTGGAATCCAAGTTTCGCATTCTATCGTGGGAAATGTTGGGGGGTCCTGGGGGCAAGGATAACTTTTTCTTTTGTCTATACCCCATTATCAATAGCCCTCGTTAGCTCATCTCGCAATTCCAACCCACACGGGTGAAGCCCAAGCCATCCCCCCATCCGAAAGGGTGATTCTTGCATAATACCAATCATCTTGGCTCCTCATGGTATCTTCCAAGGAAACGGCTAAATGGGCATCACCAACATCCGAATGTTTCCATGCTTCTCCTGAACGAAATATGGTGAAGTGGACTATTTCACCATCCCCGTGGCATTTTAACGTGATCTTGCGCGTTTTGCCAGGTTTTAGTTGAATTTCAGAGCCCATTATGGCACCATTCACGTGAAAATAGACTAAGCTACGATTTCCAGTGGTAGCAAAACACCTGCGAGCTTTCAAGGCGTTCCAGATAGCTTCCCTGGTGAGTTCGGGTGCGAAAACCCCGGTTAACCCCCCAAAGTATGTCCTGCATACCCTTGTCCAATCGCTGAAACCCGGCCTACCGCTATGGGTGTCACTACCCGCCGTAAAACCAAGGCGGTAACCAGCATTTAAAATATCGTGCACGTAGCACGTTTGGTTGGATTCGCTCGTTTTCTGGATTTGCTTGGAGAGATACGGTATTTCCCTTGGGCATCCCTTGTATTCGCTACTTCCATGTGAACTATACACCTCCATCACGCGGTATATGTCCTGATCAAAGCCAGACCAATCCGCCCCGAAATGCATGTGAGGGATAATCAATCCACCGATATCCCTCAATTTCTTGGAGATCACCGCGGGATCGGAAAAATTCCCATCGGTCCCCCTTAACAAGAGCCCCTCGGAACCGGGATAGTAAAAATTCATGTCACACTTGCCATTCCTGTACTCGTGACCGAGAAACGTGACGAATCTTCCAGGTTCGTACCATTTTTGGACCGATTTTTTCAATCCTTCCCACTCCTCATCTAGCAATCGAGGCCCGATGTCATCATGATCGGTAATAGCTGAAAAATCAAGTGCAGATGAATCACGCGCGAATGCGAGATACTCGTCGTTCGTACCTAGACCATCCGAGTGCATGGTATGGCCATGTATATCCCCCCACCACACGGGAAGTTGGGCCTGGTGTTCCAGGGTTGGTAATGGATTCGTTAACAGTCGCTTGTTACCCACATTGATGCTTCCTTGAACGACATCATTCCTGGAAACCGGACACTCCACCCGTTCGATCCTTGCGGGATTATTGAACGCATCCACGTGGATCAAGAGTGCATCTTGGCTTGACGAACCATCATCGATTCCGTTGATCAACGCGATCCTTTCCACGGGAACTCCGGCCATGATCTTTAACAAAGGTTGTTTGTCGATTCGCCTGTACCCGGTAATCGGTGCAGAGCGTGTTCCATCTGGATCAACGGCTACCGTGAACTCCGCCAGCCCGGATAATTCCCGGGCAAGGGATCCGTTATTCATGAAGGGTTCCCCACCATAATAATCTTGATTTCCATACTTTAATGTAAATTGGTCCCCTTCATTCATCTCCCCTTGTTTGACGAAAATAAACACGTTTCTCCCCCATGCACCACTATGACCCATTTCCTTGTCAATCCGGCAGAAAATATCGGTAACTACCTTCAATTCAAGGGATAATCCCGGTACGTCGGTTTCCACCGTGGTGAAACCGGGATCGAAGAAAGCTTTTACTTGTGGTATGGAGAAGCCATGTGGAATGGTGATTCTAACGCTACCCCCCTTGGCTATTCCAGCACTGCCGGAAGTGTATGTTATGCTCCAAGTGCCTCGTTCCTTTACACGAACAGGTTCAGCGGGGGAAATAGTTGCGCCTCCCACATTTGGATCAACAATTTCACGATGCATGGATGAAAACCGTGTAGAATGAATGTGTCAAGTTTTAAAACCGTACCGCAAGGGGGATCCATTCTCCAAGTATCATCCCTGGTATGCTGAACTCCTTGATTACAAAATCCATGCACTCGTTCCAGTAATTCCCCCTGCGACATTTCATCATTTTTTGGGTGATAAGACCACGTCTTTCCAAAAGTGGCTGATTTTCGTTCGTAAGAAAGAATAAACTTGGAATGGGAGGGAAAACGAATCCTCCCCGAAAAACAAGAGTAACTCCATCACGTCATCTACCACGGAAAGTCAAGCTCAGGAGATCGTGCAAGACGGGTCAACAAGATAATTACGGTCCATGCAGGAACAATTCAAACATTTCATGGCGTGATGGTTCAACCGTGTTGCTTTAATGAGGCGAGCTTGCAATGTTTCATCCTCTTCCCTTGTTTTATCACGGATCTTGACGGTAATTGCCATGGGATACTAGTGGAAAGGTGGTACGAGAATATTTATCATTTGCCTCATTGATCTAGCGGGTATTGACCCAAAAATGCCCTATAACACGCATGTAATGGCGATCTTGAAAGGATCCCGTTGCATAGCGACATCGAACTGCCATGTCATGGTGAACCATTCTGTTTAACAAGAAAATCGGTAAGGTAATTTACAATCGCATTCGTTATTATGTCACGCGCACGAGGAAGGAAGACAAGACATTCTTGAACCTGCGAGGGTTGGGCCTTGAGTCCATAGAAGATGTCGTTGGACTTGCAGAATTGGAAGACTTGCAAGTCTTGAACCTTTCTCGCAATCGCATTGAAAAGATTTCAGGCTTGGATACCTTGACCAACCTGGAAATCCTGTACCTCAATAATAACGCTATCACAGAAATCAGCGGTTTGGACAACCTCGTGAATCTCAAACGGTTGAATTTATCCCGCAATCGCATCCGGGAAATTTCGGGTCTAGACAATCTCGGTAACTTGGAGGTGCTCGATCTTGGTTTAAACCTCATTTCAACAATTGAGGGATTGGACAGTCTCAAGAATCTACGCATTCTCAATCTCGAGAAAAATACCATCGAAGTGATAACTTCTCTGGGGGATTTGCCAAAACTGGAAAAGGTGAACCTGCGGAGCAATAACATCGAACAGGTCCCGGATATTTCCAGCATGGATAATCTGACCAAGATCATCTTGAAAGATAACGACATAGATCCCACCCGCCTGCGCCAATTCAAGATCAAGAAACGGGTCTAAGAAAATCCCTGTATTTGGTGCATGTTGGTCTTGGCATGTAATTGGAAGGAAAGGGAAGGCGAGTAGCTTACATTTTCCGAGCTAGTTCAAGGAAATTTTGAATCAATATGGAATTATCCACCCGTGGAAGTGATTCAATGATTTCTTGGCTTGAAAAGCCGAGATCTTCGATCAAGCCCGAGTAATGCATGAATAAATCGGTCATTTCCAAGAGCGTGAACTCTGGATGAAATTGAACGCCATATGATGCCGCGTCCTTGATTTCAAATGCCTGCAGGAAGCGATTCCCCTCCAGGTGGTGAATGGAAAGGGCATGTACATCATCACTCCAAATTTGATTGTAATGGAACGCGTATGCAGTAAATTGCGAGTTGATCGAGCGAAACAGGGGATGGGAAGACGCATTGAGCGTGATTTCACTCGACCCGATTTCAGGTGTGTCCAAGTATTGCACCGAACCGGGGTCATGTGCTTCGGCTATCAATTGCGCTCCGAAGCAAATTCCAAGGATGGGAACCCGTGAGCTGGCATCCCGTTCCAGATTCAACTGTATCAGGCTACTTATCGCATTCCTCGCATCCTCCATCCACGATTTGCTGGAAGTCACCTGCGTCATACCGCCGGAAATAATCAAGGGACACGAGATTGATTCGATGGCATCATTAAGCTCATTCGCTCGTGCTTCAAGGGAGATCATGGCAGATGATATGCCAAGGTCACCCAATCGCCTTCTAATGGGTGTTCCATATCCGTTTGTTCCATCTATCGTTCCATCAGCTTCTAGTATCAACGCTTGGTGATTACCCGACTTGCCAATAAATCCTGTAATATTATCACGTTCCTTTTCCTATTATCTCGTCATCCTCTCGTGGATAACCTTAGATATGCCATGATCATCATGGCCACCGCCACTGTGCCAACTATTAGGATAATCACCTTTATGGTGGTGGTTATTGCAATTTGTGGCTCGAATACACCGATAAAAAGGTCGATTACCTCAATGGCTCCAAGGATGGTAAATAACAACGCGATCACGTTCAATGATTCCTCACGTTGTTCCTTTTGACGTTGATATAGTTCTTCGAGGAAATCCTCGATTTGTTGCATGCAATAATCTAATCTATCCATCAATTTTGAGGTTAGCCATCTATCGTGTAGTTCATCAAGCAAAATGCGTTTTTCCGTGTCAAACGTGATTTTTATGCCCCTGAAATCTGCCAAAATGCGTTCTATCGCGTTCCTGAATCCTCGTATCATCGTGATGGTTTTTTGGAGACGCTGGATATTCATCTTGGAAAAAAGCCGGTTGAATGAAAGCACCGAGTAGTGCAAAATATCTGAAAGCACGTCCAAGAATTGCCATTTTGCTTGTGCTATCTCAACCAAACGAACGTAATCAGTCACGGGGCGCGACGTTTGTGAGTAGCCATCCTCTCCCCCCTTAGTGAAGATCAAAGAATGCCCCCACCCGAAGTAAATATACCTGTTGTCGTAGATTGAAAAATCATTGATATCCATTTGACGGGTGGGAGTCACCAGCGTGCGGAATGGTTCTCCAGGATTTTTCATCGATATGAGATCTGGGTGATCATGCACGTGGTATATTCGATGAGTCCATGGGATGAAATTCTTTTGCCGGTCAACCTCCTTCACATCGGGAAGGAAATCCATCACCAATCTCCTGATCTCATTTCGCTTCACCGCATTGACAAAGCGAACGGTCAACTCATACGCGATTTCCTCGAAATATGACTTGAATAATTCGTTCAAGCGTTCAGATGCAGCTTCCAATTGGAGGATATCAATCCCATCGGGGTGCTCTAATTTCACCCACGCGCTGCAGGTGCCCACGCCACTTTCATAAAAATAAAAACGCACATCGTTGAAATGCAAGGAACCAGCTGAAAAAACATCCGAAATCTCATCAGGAATGGGAAAGCTCCTGGAACCGGATGCATCATGCACGAGGCATGCCATGATACATGAGACATCCCTTCCCGGGGGAGCAAACACGCCCTTTGATAGCTTGAAATCAAGGCATTGTTCGCATTCCCACTGCAGCCTGTATTTTTTCTGCTTATCGAGATAAACTGGTTCATTATTCAAATTATCCATCATCTTGGCTTGCAATTGTGAGATATTTCCAAATAATAGTTTATCGTCGATGATATACGTGAACGTGTTGAATGGGGCGAAGATATATTCATTTATCTCCTTCATCCTAATCATTGATCTTGCACCATTGTATTCATGGGTTCAACCGGTATAGCTAGTATGGCCACTCTGGTTATTAAGCTCACCTGAAGAGTTACGATCGTTCTCTTGGAACACGCGTGTTTTTCGGTGGATTGGCTCTAATGAGCGAGTGAATTGATTGGAATCGTGGTGTGGGAAAGTAATATAACCTGCCATCCTCCGCACCAACAAGGATTTCCGAACCCTTCTTCGGCGATCTACCATTCCATTCCTTGGGAATCAGTGATGGCGCCGCCGAATGCGATCCGAAACGAACGGGAAGAACATCATGAAGAATCTTGAAAGAACTAATAAACCAGCTACCTATCCCCTTAGCATTAGCAGCAGGAGGGAAGATACCAACTACCGCGCCCCCCGTTTGAAAGGAACCTGCGTTTTCACCATCTTCGTGGTGGAGATCTATAGAAACTCCACTGGTACCGACGAGAATCGTGGGAAAAGATGCATTCACATTTTCAATATCGACGATTTCAAATTTAAGCCTGCCCTTGCTCCCGCCGTGCCGGTGAAAACAAGCAGGCGAACCAGCGGCATTAAGCACATGGCCGGAAAACTCGATCGCATCTTCACATCGCTTGAAGATGGAGATACGGTCTTCAAGATCTAGCGTGACAATGAACACATCACCTTTCCACTCGAATACACCAGGACGGACCCTCCACGCGACGCGCACGGGTTTACCAGCCTCATCCCTGAGCACGATACGACCACCTTCACGATCCACCAGCCAAATGTATTCCGAGATATCCCCGCACACAAGCACCCGGGATCCGTCTCCGTCCCAATCAAACGCAGCGGGACAGGTGTATCCCCATTTTTCTTCAGTCGTCCCTTGCACGGAACCTACCGGACCTGCAACAACCCGTAGGGGCGAGAAATTACCCTCGTGACGAGCGGTTACTGGGTTGGTTCCCGGCATTAAGCGGGCTTTGGTGAACGTGCCGGCTCCAGAGCCAAGTGCAAGCGTGGTGGAATCAAGGAAGGTGGGAACCACCAATATATCATCCTTGAAAGAACAATCCTTGGCAATTGCGATATTCGCCTCGGGACTCTCGATCTTCAACCCTTCACCTGAACTCCACGCACGTACCTTGGAAATCAAGCCATTCTCCCCTGAGATGACAAGCAACCATGAATCATCATCATGCTCCAATGATGTACCTGCAAGGCACGCCGTGCCAATGGGACCATGAAGCGTGGGAGCAAATCCACCCCGAACACTTACCGGCAGTTCCATGTACTGCTTCGATCCCACGTTCCTGAAGTATTGCATCATGCCAACAAAATCTATCGTGAAAAGATCCCCATTGGGAAGCACCACCACGCCAGTCTGTCCGAAAGTGACAAGCTCTTCTCCAGACTTGTCCAGAAGCGTGCCAACGTACTTGAAAGAAGACCTGGATTTCTCGATATCATTAATGGTTCCATCTCCTTCCAGCACGATGAATCGACCACGTGGAGAATATCCTCTATAAGTACGGTTGGTGCTACCTTCCAATGGTCCCCGTGAAGGAAGCGCCGTGCACATGACCCGCTCTCCAGCAGGACCCTCCCAGATTTTCTTGCATGATGCCCTGATGCAACCTTCCTCGTCCTTCCATGTCTCTGGAATGTATCTCGAAAGGGCTTTCGATCCCCAAAATGGTGCCCGTTCGTCCCTTGTAGGGTCTTTTCCGATTGGATTGCTCGAACGGGAATCGTATGGCGTGAACTCTGGATGATTCCAGCGCTTTCCATCAGGATGATACCCGTCATCTCCCCATGATGACACGTTCAGGATAATATCGAGATGCCCATTCCCAGTAACATCACCCGTTGTTATACTGGATGCTGAACCAGCAGGCATGCGGGGCGCGTCCATCTTAGAGAAGACGGGGATTCCAGTTCCTTCCTGTCGTGGGGCGGGAAATCCTCCTGAATTCAAGGGATGGTAAAAGACAGTGCCCCACGTGCTATCATACGTTAACAATCCACCAGGTGGCCAAAAACAGACGGGGCCCCCGGGAATGAATTGTTTGCACTTTTTCGGATTTTCAACCGTGTTATGACTTCCATGCGTGTCAGGAATGGTATCATACCACGTGGGTGTTCCAAACACGCCATCCCTTAATTCATTGTAGAAAGCTGTTCCCCCGCTTGCAAACCTCTGGCTCGAACTTGTAACGAGTATGTTTTTTCCATGTATCCATGCCACCCGGCACCATAATCCCCCTGGTAGAGGGCCCGGACCATCATTCATGACATGGTGCTTCGGATCTAGTCGTGACACGGGCAACCATTTCATCATGCTCACTTTGATCTAAACATTTCTCTTTACTTGAATTCGCTGGTCGGGATGGCAAGGCAGGTAATGATTAATCGAGTAATCTTTTCATGTATCTACTAACTCCTTGCTCAATCAAGAAAACATGAATATCCTTCATGTCACGGGCGCCAATGACGACCTTCACGGGTTCTTTCATGATTTCCAAGACAAGAATGCACCTTCCGAACCAAGAGTTACTCTCCCCTCCACCGGGAGAAGGATTTGTTGTTATCTTTCCACGCCAAGGTTCTCTTTTGCTTCTGAAAGCCGTCTCGATCCCTCATCGCCACTTGTGCAGGAGCCTAGAAACACGTTCCTGTTCCTCCTGCCAACACCGCACCACCGGTAACGAGTCCATCGTGATGAACGCGGGAACCATTTTATCTATTTTGCGAAAGAAAACCCGGATCTTCAAGGACGGGAAGAATTTCGCATCTCCGTTCAGAAATTCATCGCTCTCCCTCCGTTTTTAAGTCATAGGTTCTATGACGAGTGCAGTGGTCGTCAATCACGCCGTGAAGGTGGGAGTCTACCCGACCACGGAGCAAGAAGCGGTGATCGCCTTGGAGGATTTGCCCGGTGAACCAAACCCTTGTATGCCGGATGTCAAGACTCGATAGGGAATCTTATATCGTTCTTTCACCTAGATTTATCGGGTAACAAGTTAAGATCTCTCCCCGATAGGTTCGAGTGCTGGATCGCGACTCTAAAGAGCAACGGGTGCTCTGTTATCCATTGATGATGAAATGGATCAGGTACCTTCATGCACATGGTGATCTACTTCGTGGCCCTAGCATTTCTACCAACGATTCCCCTTTTATCCATCTCGGCACCACCATGCTGATTTCCACACCACGGGGAACCTGATTAATGACTCCCTCGTGATCGTACGCACCACTCCCCGTAAAAGCGCTTGGGAATGAAATAAGTCGACAGCCTAAAAAGGGATGGTTTACTATAATCCATGTAGGATTTGATTTTCGCACCGTGATTGGGCGCGCGCAACCAGCCGCCCTCGACGAAACGGGAATTAATTCTCTACAATTAGGACAAGCAATAGGTATTAACAATGGTAAAAGGTACTGTTAAATGGTTCAATGCCCGAAAGGGCTATGGTTTCATCACTCCCGATGGGGAGGAGTCAGATGTTTTCGTTCACTACTCGGCTATCCAACTACCGGAAGACGAGTTCAAGACCCTTCATGATGGCGACATCGTGGAATTCGAAGTCGAAGAGACAGCGAAAGGGCCGCAAGCTATCAATGTTACGATCGTGGAGAAGGCTGCCAGGCAGTCAGGTGTAATTGACGAGCCGTCAATGTCTTGGAGCCAATGGTAAGCACTCCCGATTTACGCAAGTGAAGCACGTTTCTAACACACCCATCAATATTTTTTTATTTCTTCCTTTCTATGTTCTATCGCGTATTTTTTCTTGAAATCCCGATTCTATTATCGCCCGGAATCTACCGTTGGCGCGTTTTACCATCAATGGCATTCCAAACAAATGAGATATTGACTTGGATGAGATGACCTCGCTAATTTTCCCCGAGGATACGCGAAGGCCATCTTTCATCAGCAGCGCGTGGGTGAACAAGGGGGAGATTTCCTCAACGTGATGGGTGGACATGAGCAGCTGGGGGGGAGATTCCATCCCTTCAATGCTTGCCAGGCTTACCATTAATCGTTCTCTTGAAGCTATATCCAAGCCAGCACAAGGCTCATCCAATATCAACACCCTGGGCGCGCTTACCAGGGCGCGGGCTATCAATACCTTCTCCCTCTCACCTTGTGATAGCAAGCCATACTCACGATCTGCCACGTGTGCGGCGTCGAGCAGCTGGAGCAGCTGGAGTGCATGTGTTCGTTCAACCTGATTAACGTGATGCCAGAGTCTCGTACCACCCCTTAATCCTGAAAGCACGATCTCTATTGCAGGATCTTCCTGATGAATCATTGCCTCCAGTGAATGGGACACCCAGCCAATTACCTTGCGAGTTTCAGGAAAATTCACGTAACCGGATTCGTCTCCAAGCACCGTGATCATGCCACTTGTTGGAAACATGTACCCAAGGAGCAGCTTGAATAAAGTTGTTTTCCCGCTTCCATTTGGACCCAACACGATCCAATTCTCACCTGGCTGCATTTCCCAATCAATGGCATTCAAGATGAGATGATTATCTCTCTTCACGGTTACCTGATTAACGCCTAATATGGTTCCACTGGCACAGGGCAAACTTTAATCACCACCCATTCTTGCGCTTGTTGTCTCATCATCCATGTATTGCATCCAGCAATAAAAGGATGGGATACCTACTTCAACTCATCGTAAGGGACACGAGGACATCAAGAAGATTCCCGGTCCCTTCTCCCGAGTGACTACTGGTTCGGATGTACCCTGAGAGAGCATGGGTCTCAATCACCTTCCGGATATCATCATCGTGCACCTTGCACACTTGATCATCTTCAAGGTCGGACTTGGTTCCAACTAGCAGGATGGGCAAGGCTGGGTCCCTTGAACGTAGCAATTTTATCCATTCGTCAATTGACACGAAGCTCTGGAAGCGTTCCAACGAGAAGCATGCCAAACCTGCACGAGCCCCTCCCAGGAACGAATCTAGTATAAATCGAAATTGTTCCTGGCCACCAAAATCCCATATTGACACGTGCACCGGTTTACCATCAACTTGAAGTGACTTCACGTGTACCTTGATGCCGATGGTGAGTTTGGAAGTGGTACTTGCCCTACCATCACAGCAGGTTTTAACCAAGCTAGTTTTACCGATGCCACCTTCACCGGCAACTATCACCTTCATGACCCGCCCGATGCCGTGAGGATCTAACAGGCAGGACTGATTCACTCCAATCATGGTTCTTCGATATAGAATCACGTGTATCCTTTTAAATTCCGAGATCAGTGGTCAAGGTTTAGCCTTTTCAAATTGAACTATCACGCCCTAAACTAAAGGGCGTGGATTCTTCCTTCATCGACCACCGCCGTCCCCGTCGTGGATGATGCATCCAACGGTTCGGGTCTTGCACGATCTCCAGAAGCGTGACTTCCCGTGGTTCCCACGGTAGATGATTTGATGATTGTAACGTTTCGTTCTTCTCGAAGGATTCGTTTTCCCTCGCCGTCCAAGTTTGTAGCCGCGTTCACGTCGCGTTCGTGGTGCATGCCACACTCGGCGCACGTCCAATCTCGATCCGGGAGTTTTAGATCGTCGTGCTTGTAGCCACAATTCGAGCAGAGCTTGGA
>WJJB01000326.1 GCA_014729935.1 Candidatus Bathyarchaeota archaeon
AACTAGTGGGCAGGATCAACGAGGTCAACAGGATCACGGCTTCTAATAAGAATAATCCAAAGGATGCGGCGATGATGAGTGCGTACTTCCCTATCTTCATTCTGGCATCCACGATGAAGAGCGTGAAACGCCTATTGAGCTTACCAAACAGGGCTGCATACATCACCAAGAGCACGGCTACCAATCCAGGAATGAGAGAAAGCACTGCTGCTTGCATCAAAAGGAAACTTCCCAAATCGTTCACTGCAAACGATATTAGGATAGTATTGATGGCGAACCCTGGAAGGATGTTGAGGATCATCACCAAGAATCTCGACCTGTAAATTTGCTTTCCGTGAATTGGTAACGAGGAGAATAAACCCCCGACCGACTCCTCCGCGCCTGATATAGCCATGTGGGAGAAGAATGGCAAAATACCCGTGTAGGTATTCGGTGAGATGAATGCAGTGAAGATATCCAAAGTACCACCACTGGTAAACAGCAACGGCACGGATGCAAAAAGTGGCATGATGAGCGTGATCAAGAAGTACGTGAGATTTCCGAAATCCCGTGTCATGTTTAGTAAATTCGTTTTCACGAGAGTGGTCATTGGCTTGCTAATCTCCACGTTGATCTCTTCAATTGAAACCTTGGCACGTCTTGAATCCCCTGCCAATTCATCCACGCCGACCATTTGAGATAATGATGCCAAGCTTGACCTGTAGAGGTAAACCGACAGGATGACCAACAGTAAAAAGGCAACAATAATGATTGCAAGACTTGTGGGGGGTATGAGCATGCCCTTCATCAATGTAACAGATACAAGATATGCACTACTAAAAGGAAACAGCAAGAACGGTAAGATGACATTATATATCGCAAGGCTTTCCCCTGCGGCCATGGCTTTAGCAAATAGGGAATCAACGAAATCCAGCAGGAACGAAAAAGCGAACGATGCGACCATGAGAGACATAAAATAACCCACGTAAAATGCCACTCGCAAGATCACTTGTCCGCGGGATGATGCCCCCGTCTTGAGTATTTTCCTGGCTATCACGTCACTTACCTTGATTTGGACGAACAAGGCAAAGGCGATGTTGGTGGCGCTTCCTGCAAGAGTCACCAGTAGCATCGTGAAGGATCCCGTGACGATAACCGAAACTACGGGAAGCGAAACAAGCATTACGATGATTTCAACCATGTTGATGCGGAGGAAGGTGAGTATTACGAGCTTGGAAAGATCGGCGGTGGAAATCGGCAAACTTTTCAAGAACTTGAATGCACTTCCGTCCACCAAGGCAATGATACTCATGAGCTTGAACGTCATGATGAATAGGAATTGCATGGCGTGATAGATACCGAAAGATAGAGCAAGAGCCAATAGCGCGCCTTGCACGTTCCCAGGAGTGAGAGTTATCGTCGAGTATATTGCCAACGCACGATAGGGGACAAAGGTGAGTAATGCCAAGAAGATGGAAACCACGATGGTTTGTACCGTGTTGTTTATCTTGGCTGCCCGGACCTGTTTCTTGTACTTTTCGATCAATCGAGATTGCTGCGAGCCAGCCATCTGGATCTGGGAGAGCATGAAGACCTCGTTGCTTATCTTGCCTGTCGTCTTCCAGAGCTCAATGGTATTCATGATTAATTCAGCTCGCTTGGCTTGGATGCATGGTAGGATGCTCGCAGGGAATCAACGACTGATTTCACGTCCTTGTCTTGCTCGGTGAGCTTGAGATACACGTCTTCAAGATTTGCACCCGCGGCATCAGCATAGGATTGTAGCTCGTTCAATGTACCTTCGGCAACCATTTTTCCCTTGTTGATGATACCAATCTTGTCACATAATTCCGAGGCTTGTTCCATGATATGGGTCGAGAGCAGGATGGACCCTCCCTCTTCTACATGTATTTTGAGGATATCCTTTACAATCCTGCTTGTTTTTGCATCAAGCCCCGCGAGCGGTTCATCCATGATGAGTAATGGTGGGTCATGAATGAGGGCGGAAATGATTTGCATTTTTTGCTTATTTCCCTTTGATAAAGTGACGATAGCTGATTTGTAATACTGCAACGCATCTAATGACGTCACCAAGCTCTTTGCCTTGCTTGTTGCTCCTTCCGCATCGAGCTTCCGAATGGATGCGATGAAATTGAACAATTCCTCTGGCGTCATGGATTTATACAACATGGGCTCCTCGCTAACATAACCGATCTCGCCTTTTACTCTTTCAGGCGACACGGTGGGATCAAGCCCAAGCACCCGGATGGATCCTTCCTGCAAGGATAGCAATCCCATAATGCATTTAATCGTGGTGGTCTTTCCTGCACCATTTGGTCCTAATAACCCGTAAATCTCTCCCTTTTTCACGGAAAAGGTAAGTCCATCAACTGCCTTCACTTCGCCGAAATGCTTTTTCAAATCAACGACGTCGAGTATACCATTCCATCCCTTTTTCTTGTTCTCCTCATGCATGCGAGTTCAACACCGCTATTTCACGGATATGAACGGGATCAATATAATAAAAATAGAGTGGTTTTCTAACGGGCTAACTCGTCAACCAAGGAACTAAGATCTATCAAGCGAATCTCGGATGCCATGTTCTTGATGGCATCCCCGATATTTCTTTCGCAAAAGGGGCAACATGTCACGAGCGTGCTGGTTCCCGTTTGGACTGCTTCCCGAACACGTTCCTTTGCCGTCTCGATGGCAAAATCCTTGAACGCGCTTTTCACGCCAGCACCTGCCCCACAACACCAAGCATTTTCCCTGTTCCTGCCCATTTCAACGAGCTCGATACCAGGCAGTTTTTTCAACACGTTCCTGGGAGCCTCATAAATACCACCATGGCGCGCGAGGTGGCATGGATCGTGATACGTAACTTCCAACCTGCCACCTGCAGGTTTTGAAATATTCAATTTACTAAGATTCGTTTCAAGAAATTCTGAAAAATGCATCACCTTAAACGGGAGATTCATGCCAAGCCTCTCGGGATATTCCTTTGCAAGGGTGCGATAGCAACCCGCGCAAGAGGTAAGTACCACACTTGCCCCTGACTCTGTAATGAGATTGACGTTATGGGTGGCAACATCACGTGCCTCCTTTATCTGCCCCGTGGTCAGCAATGGGGATCCACAACAATATTCATCCTTGAGGATACCAAAATCAATATCCATCTTTTCCAGCAGAGAAACCGTATGGCGAACCACTTCCCTTTCCCTGTATGCTCCAGTGCATCCGACAAAGTACATGATCTCTGCTTGATCCTTGACATGAGATTCCAACCAATGAGCAGTGAATCGCTCTGAGTGATTGCCATTGTAAGGGTTATGCTGCTGCTTCACTGCTTCCTTGAATTTCTCGTGAGCAGGCATGGGGCCGTATCCCTGCTGGATCGCTTCCATCCTGAGTGCCTCGAATATGTCGATCAAGTGATCCCCGATATCTTGCTCGCATTGATATTCGCAATTTCCACACAGAATGCAAGAAAAAACCTTTTCAGCTACCGTATCGCTCCATTCTAATGAACCTTCGAGAATACCCCGCGCCATGAGGGCTTTCCCACTTGCCCAGTATGGTTCGAACATGTAATAATTGCCAGCCGGGCAGCATTCCCGGTAATCCCTGAAAATGAACTTGCACGAGTTGCAGCGAGCACAGATGTATATCCAGTCCTTTACGTTTTCCAGCTTGGATGCGGTCATGGACATGAGCTCTTTAATGGGTTAATGGTATGCTGGTCCATTGCTTGGTTACGCAATGAATCGACATTCGCTATTCATCTCATCACCATTAAAAACTTTCCCCGCATGTGGGATAATTCATCAGGTCCTTGATGCAACCCGGGGCATCCATTTCATTGAATTCCACGCTTGTCCAGCAATATAAGGTATAGAGCTACAAGGCAAGAGGATCATCCACCCGATCAAGCCGGGATCGTGAGTACTTAAAACAACCGTTAAACCTGGAAGATACGTTGCACTGAAGAGCAATCCCGTGCATCCAAGTAACGCAAACCAGACGTACTTGTTTTCAGTGATTTCATTCCTGAAAAAGGATGAACCCTTTTCTCGCATGTTGAACACATGCCAAAGCTGTGCAAATCCCAGTGTCAAGAACGATATAGTCACGCTGGTTTCGCTTGAAAATGATGCCAAGTTGGTGGCCACGAGATAAGCTCCCAAGGTACTGGCGGTGATGACCGTGGCGTACATGGCTATACCTATCCATGAATTCTTATCCAAGAGCGGTTCATTCAAATCACGTGGCTCTCGCTCGAGGATATCTTCTGAGCCCCTTCCCGCGCTAAGTGCAAAGGCAGGAAAAATGTCCGTTATCATGTTCAAGTAAAGGATTTGCAAGGGGGTGATGGGAAGGGTGAATCCAACAAGCATTGCAATGAAAATCACCAATATTTCGCTCATGTTGCACGAGAGCAAGTAATAAATGAATTTCTTGATGTTATCAACAATGATCCTGCCTTGATTTACCGCTTCTACTATGGTCGTGAAATTATCATCTTCCAGAATCATGTCCGATGCCTCCCTTGCTACTTGAGTACCCCGTTGGCCCATGGCAATCCCGATATCTGCTTGCTCTAAAGCAGGTGCATCATTAACGCCATCTCCCGTCATTGCCACGATTTCTCCCCTTTCCTGAAGCCGTTTCACGAGATTTAATTTTTGCTTGGGTTCGACCCGGTAATAGATCTTTCCCGAGAAATTGTCATTATCCAAATCATTGGAATCATCACTGGTATCATCCAGCACGCTCCCATGAAGTACTTTAGTTTCTTCCGTGGAATCATCAATGATATCCAAGGTTTTGCCGATATTACGTGCTGTCTCACCTTGATCACCGGTAATCATGATGATGCGAATCCCTGCATTTTTGCATTTAGCGATTGAAGGTTGCACTTCCATCCTTGGGGGATCAAGCAAGGCTACGAGACCCAAGTACGTGAGGTCTTCGTATGGGTATGTGTCCAAGTCCTGCACGGTTCTTTTTGCCACAGCGATCACGCGAAAACCCTGCTTGGCCAAATTTTTATTATCATCAAGCATGTGCTCGACTTCATCACGGGAGAGTGATTCTTGGCCGTTTTTTGTCATCACGTGAGAGCAGGCATCCAACACGGACTTTGGAGCACCCTTCACGGCAATCCTGTAGGAATCATCTTCCATTTCATTAAACGTAGCCATGAGTTTCAATGTTGGATCAAATGATTCCTCCCTACGTTCGGGATACTCTTCCATCAGCTTGGTTCTTTTCATTCCAGCCTTTTCACCTGCAACCAGCAAGGCGACTTCCATCGGATCCCCAATGTACTCTTGAATATGATCATCTCCCTCATCATTCCCAGTGCTGGGATCATGATTACCAGTTGCCATTCTCGCATTATTGCATAGCACGACGGATAGCAATAGTTCGTGCAAGGAATCAAGTTCACGTGGATCAATGGAATCATCATTCACCGTTAAATACCCATATTCTCCATCTTTTACATCTTCCACGTCAACAACGCGATCGCTAAGCATGAGTTTCCTGACCGTCATCTTATTTTCTGTTAGCGTGCCAGTCTTATCCGTGCAAATCACATCGGTAGATCCAAGGGTTTCCACAGAGGAAAGCTTATTGACCAAGGCATTTTTCTTGGCCATCTTCCACATGCCACGTGCCAAGGTGATGGTTGCCACGATAGGTAATCCCTCGGGGACCGTTGCAACCGCAAGGGCGATGGCAGCCTCCAACATGACGATGATGGGATTTCCTTGGAAGATACCCATGACACCAACAATTGCAGAGATAATCAAGGTTAGCCAGACGAGTTTCCTGCCGAGGGATTGCAGTCGTCTTTCAAGTGGGGTGCGTTTTTCTTGCTTTGCCTCCTTTACCATGGTGGAGATTTGACCGATTTCCGTATCCATGCCCGTGGCGATGACTATGGCTTTGCAGGATCCCCGGGTAACATGCGTGTTCTTGTATATCATGCATGTTCTCTCGGCAAGTACCGTTTCTTCATCTACGGAATTCGCGTGTTTCCTGACAGGCACGGATTCGCCGGTGAGAATAGATTCATCCACCTTTAATCTTGATTCTTCCAAGATTCGCGCATCTGCTGGCACGATCATGCCCGCTTCAAGGCTCAGGAGGTCACCTGGAACGATTTCACGAGCCAAGATTTCTTTCAAGTTCCCATTCCTGATCACCACGGTTTCCATGCTCGTCGATTGCTCCAGAGCTTCCATCTTGCGAACCGCCTTCAGTTCAGTGAAGAATCCCAGGGCAGTGTTAATGATCACGACAATGAATATGCTGATGCCTTCCAAGATCTTGTCGAAGACAAGGGAAATGACACCGCCAGCGATTAGAAGAATGGTGAGTACGTTTTTTAACTGGTGGACAAGGATGGAAACTAGGCTCTTGCTTTCCGCTTGCTCAAGAAGATTCTTGCCCCATTTTTTCAATCTATCCCGCGCTTCACGCTCTTCCAAGCCATTTTTCCCATCAGTAGCCAATTCATCTTCGATCTCATTAATTTGCCTTGACCATGGGTTCTTCAATGAATTTTTCCCACCTTGGGGTGAATTCGCATTGCTTCTCACGCCGGGGTTGCTCATCCTGCTCGGGGTACAATAGATCCAACTTTACATTTAAACTCTCCAGTTAACGTTCAAATGCTACCACCGTGGTGGATATTCTAGTTTATTAATCGATCATGCATTCTTGCACCCATGAAGCTGGATCTCAAGTGCTTGCCGTGCTTCCTCACCCAAGCCTTGAAAACCATGAACGTTGCAAGTGAAACCATGACCCGGGTGGAAAAGAAGAACGTGCTTAATGCCGTCATGGACATATTGAAGGAAAAATCCACCTTAGGGGACCTCCCCGCGATAACAGGTCGTAAGGTGTACATGCTCCTTGGCAAGATGCTAAACGATGATGATGTATACGCGGATATCAAGAGAGAATCTAACGAGAGTGCGAAACTACTCCTTCCACGGCTACGGAAATTAACCAAGGAGAGCGATAAACCCTTGAAAACCGCCGCTTCAATTGCAATCTTGGGGAACTTGATTGACTTGGGAGCCCACTTGGAATATGACCTCGAGGAGGAGTTGGATAACTTGCGCTTGGCGATTGATCACTTCCCGTGGCTCATCGAAGAATTAGATCACACTGATCAGCTGCTCTATCTAGGCGATAATGCAGGAGAGATCTTCTTCGACAGGATATTCATCGAAGCGCTTCAAGATGCCTATGACTTCACCATCACCTTCGCGGTCCGTGGAGGCCCCATCATTAATGATGCCACCATGGAAGATGCCCGCGAGGCTGGATTAAGCAATTTATGCAGAGTCATCGAGAGCACCAGGTCCCCTGGCGTGATATTATCCGAAGCCAATGATGAATTCCTCGAAGCCTACCAG